>CALKTZ010000681.1 GCA_937997355.1 uncultured Planctomycetales bacterium
GATCTTCCAGGGGGGCACGGTCGGCGTGCTCATGACCGGCATGGGACGCGACGGCGCCGAGGGCCTGAAGAAGCTCCGGCGGAAGGGCTGGCGCACGATCGCCCAGGACCAGGCCACGAGCGTCGTCTGGGGGATGCCCCGCGCCGCCGCCGAGATCGGCGCGGCCGAGCTGGTCCTCCCGCTCCCCCACATCGCCGAGACCATCGCGGGCTGGACCCGTTCGCGGTAGAATCGTTCTCCATATTCGCAAGAGTCCATGGCATCCGCCCGCCCGCAACGCATTGAGGAGCCTCGACGCATGAGCGCTGAAACGCAACTGACCGAACACAAGGTGACGGTCTTGCTGATCGATGACCAGCCGATGATCGGCGAGGCGGTCCGTCGGATGCTCCTGAACGAGCCCGGAATCGATTTCCACTACTGCCGGGATGCCGCCAAGGCCGTGGAGACCGCCGGACAGGTGCAGCCGACGGTGATCCTGCAAGACCTGGTGATGCCCGATATCGACGGCCTCACCCTGGTCAAGACGTTCCGCGCCAACGAGGCGACGAAAGACACGCCGATGATCGTCCTCTCCACCAAGGAGGAGCCGACCGTCAAGGCGGAGGCGTTCGCCCTCGGGGCGAATGACTACCTCGTCAAGCTCCCCGACCGGATCGAGCTGCTCGCCCGGATTCGCTACCACTCGAAGGGCTACATCAACCTCCTCCAGCGCAACGAGGCCTACGCCGCCTTGCAGGAAACCCAGCGGCGGATGGCCAACGAGGTGCGCCAGGCGGCCAGCTACGTGAAGTCGCTCCTCCCCGATCCGCTCCGAAAAGGGGAGATCAAGACCGAGTGGCGGTTCGTCCCCTCGGCCGAACTGGGGGGAGACTCGTTCGGCTATCACTGGCTCGACGACGAGCACTTCGCCTTCTACCTGCTGGACGTGAGCGGCCACGGCGTCGGCTCGGCGCTCCTGTCGGTATCGGCGATGAACGCATTGCGGTCTCAGGCGCTGCCGAATACCGATTTCCGCGTGCCGGGGCAGGTCCTCTCGGCGCTCAACAACGCCTTCCAGATGGACCAGCAGAACGGCCTGTTCTTCACCATCTGGTACGGGGTCTTCCACAAGCCCTCGCGGCGGATCGCCTACGCGGCCGGCGGGCACCCCCCCGCCCTCCTCTACACCGGGCCGAACGCCGAGGAAACCCGCCTCGAACAGCTCGAACCCAAGGGGCCGATGATCGGCGCGGTCCCCGATTTGAGCTATTCGTCCGACATCATCGCGCTCGACGACTTCGCCAAGCTTTACCTTTACAGCGATGGCGCCTACGAGATCGAGAAGGAAGATAAGTCGATGTGGCCCTTCGGCGAATTCCTGCAAGTGATGGGCAAAGGCCCGCACGACGCCCCCGACGGCGTGAACATGGATCGCCTGATCGCCCACGACCGCGCCCTGATGGGCAAGGATGAATTCGTCGACGACCTCTCGATGGTCGAGTTTTTGTTTTAGGTTTTAGACTGTTGTTGAGATGACAATTCGCCCCGTCATGAAAATCCTCTATATCCCCTGCAGGGAGAGTCGATGGGGGAGGAAGTGGCTGAAGTATCGCATCGAAGAACCCCCCTGTATCCCCCCTCCGAGAGGGGG
>CALKTZ010000682.1 GCA_937997355.1 uncultured Planctomycetales bacterium
CAGTTGCCGATGATGAACAGACGCACTTCTTCCATCCACACTCTGCATGCACTTTTCCTCGTGTCGCTCGCGGGACTGAGCGGCTGCTGGGAAGGCGCGCCCGATTCCACGACGACCTTGTCGGAAGCCCCCCCGGTTCGCAACCCGGCAACGCTCGTCAAGTTCTTACCCGACGGGGCAACCTTCAAGTCTCCCATCATCGCGGACAAGATTCTGGGATCGAACACGAGGACCCTCGAAGAAGCACTCGGGCGATTGCAGGTCATCGCCCGCGATGGGGCGCTCTACGACGGGATCGGCCGCGAGATTAAATTCCTCAACGCCCCCAAATCAAAAACGAAGGACAGAGACTTCGAGAAGACGCTGTCCAAAATGCGGGCCAAGTATTGTGTCCTCCTGCTCGCGGAATAGATCGCGAGCACGATCGCCCCTCCGTACACAAAATCGTGTAAGGAGAATTCGCATTAGCGACTGGTGGAATCCAGGCCCGACATGATCGCGCGTTCGATCCTGAAGATCGTTGTCTCGGTCGCTCCCTGCTCGCGCCACAGGATTTGTCCCTGACGATCGAGAAGGATCATCGTCGGATAGAATTGAATCTGCAAGGCTTCCTGAAGCGGGCAGGGTTCGTCCTTACCCGTGATCAGCACGGGATAGTTGATCCCGTGCTCCTTGACCGCGCGACCAGCTTTGGCCGCTTGTTTGCAGTCGCTCGTTCACAGGCAATTCCGATCACCTGAAGCTTCTTGCTCCCCAGGCGATTTTGAAGAGCAACCCACTGAGGGAGTGATGTCTTGCACGGTACGCACCAGGACCCCCAGAAATCGAGCAGGATCAACTCGGAATCGAAATCCTTGAGGGACACGAAGCGTCCTTGCGCATCCGGCAATTGGAAGTCGTGCAATCGGCGGTTCGCGGCGTCATACCGGCAACTCACACCGGATGGAGAAATCTTCGCCTCGGGAAGAGATCGGCCATGTCGAGGGCTCGTGCCCGTCGCCTTCTGCATTGCATCCGAGTTGGAATCCGCCGCATGGAGCGCCCGTTGAACGTCCGGCTTTTGATCTCGCGCCGCGTCATCGAGCGGGATGTATTCGGCCCTGGCGATATCTCCCCATTTCAGTTGCTTTGCGCGAGCTTGTGAACGACTGTCCTGCGATCCGGATCGAGAGGATCGGCCCGATGAGACTCGCTCCGAAGCTCGGGATTGCTTCGCCGAGGCCAGTTCCGCAAGATCGAAAAGCTTCGCCGCCGATTCGAGCGGCAACGCGGGTCGTAGCATTCGCCCTGTGGAAGAGCGAGCAGGCCGATTGATCGGAGCGGGCGCCACGGCATCGAAGAACTCCGCTCTCCCGAGCGTTGCATTTGCCGAGGCCATGGTCACCTGGCTATCTCGGAGGCGCCGATGGGCTGGCGGAACGGCGTCCTGGGCAAACAGGTCTCGTTTCGGAAGCAATGCCTGCCTCGTGCTTTGTTCCTCAACCGCCTCAAAGCCCTGATCTTCATCGCCCCGTGAGGCCAGCATCTCTTGCTGTTTCCCAGGCCCGTTGTGGCCGGCATCCGCCGAATCCTCGGTGATATCCGACTCGATCGCAGGAGGGAGCGGATTTTCACCGTCATCTTCAATCTGCGGAAAGGGCTTGCTGTTCCGCGACCGTTCGGGATGCAAGGAAGCGGGAATTTGTCGTTTCCTGGAACTTCGCGTATTGGACGATCGCTGGATCACGATTTCGTCCTCGTCGCCGTCTCGCTTGTTTCCTCGGCCTGGCAAAATATCCCGTTCTGACCGGCTGGCCTCCTCAATCAGAGACTCGGTCCTCCTGATTATGCCGAGACGAGGACCGAGCCGGTTCGGGATCTTCCTCATCATCATCCTCCTGGTCGTCGATCTCCGAGACCGTTCCGAATTTCGCGCGCCCGGAATTGCTCGAAGTCCGAAAGTGGTCGGATTTTTCACTTCGAGGATAGAGCGAAATCTTGAGGCTGGTCTGAGGGGCTTTCGCCTCAACCCGTCCCACGAGTGTTTCATTGCCGTCGACCGCTTCCGCGATGACGACATAAGATGAGCCGG
>CALKTZ010000683.1 GCA_937997355.1 uncultured Planctomycetales bacterium
TGAAATGCGCGAACAAACCCAATTCCCCAATGGAGACCTTCGGTCGGCGGTTTCGGCGGGGTCGTCCGGTGGCACGCGCCGAACGGACACGTCGGTATCGGGGGGGCGGCGGAGCATCGCCGAATGGAATGCGCCGAACAAACCCAATTCCGCGAACAATCACGGCAAATGCGCCGAACAAACCCAATTCCTGATCACAAGGGCCTTGCGCCGAACAAACCCAATTCCGCGAGGCTCATGATGGATTCCCGGGCGAAGCCTTGAATTTCTGTCCCGCATCGTCCGGTGAAGGGTGGCCGGGGCAGAGTGAGCCCGACAGGGCGAGCATGCCCCGGAGCCCCGACGATCCCGACCGCCCTGGCCTGGGCTCCCCGGGGCACGCTGACGCTTTGTCCCGGCCACCCGAACGGCAAATGAGCCGAACAAACCCAATTTCTGCTCACTCGGGCCTTGCGCCGAACAAACCCAATTCCGCGAAACGATCCCAAATCTCACGAACAAAGCCAATTCCCGCCGGGCGAACCCAATCCCGACACAATGGGTGGCCCACTCGATTTTGGCATCGAAACTCCCCTCCGGGGACAGTCCCATTTTCCACGACCGGCCTGATTGCCCGGTCGTCGGCCATTGACGTGGAAAATCGGGACAGTCCCCTGCGGCTCGCCAAAGTCGAGTGGGGCATCCGACACAATGGTTGCGATTGACCGTTTCCGCCGGATCACTACAATCAAACTCCTATTTGTCTGAAGTGGATGTACGCGAACGTGTAAGGCGGAGTGATGGCGGAAGAGTCTCGCGAGAGCCTGGAGGAGATCCGGCTCGACAAACTGAAGCGGATTGCCGAACTCGGCATCGATCCCTGGGGCCAGCGGTTCGACGCTCATCAGCCGATCTCGGCCGTCCGGGAGCTTCCTCTGCCCGATCCGAGCCAGGCGGACGCCGTCGGCCCGACGGTCCGGGTCGCCGGTCGGATCATGCTCCGGCGCGGCCAGGGGAAGGTCGTCTTCCTCGAACTCCGCGATTGGACCGGCCGAATTCAGATCTTCATCGGCAAGAAGCAGGTCGGCGACGACGGCTGGAACCTCGTCGACCACCTGGATTTGGGCGACATCATCGGCGTCGACGGCACCCTCGGGCTGACCAAGACCGGCGAGATCACCGTCTTCGCCACGAGCCTCACCTTCCTGAGCAAGAGCCTCGCCCCGCCGCCGGAGAAGTGGCACGGGCTGACCGACCTCGAACAGCGCTATCGCCAGCGCTACGTCGACCTCTTCAGCAATCCCGAATCGCTGGAAACGTTCCTCGGCCGGTCGAAGATCATCGCCACGTTCCGGCGATTGATGATCGATCGCGGGTTCGTCGAGGTGGAAACCCCCACGATGCAGGCCATCGCGGGGGGGGCCGCCGCCCGGCCGTTCGTCACCCATCACAACACGCTCGGGCTCGACCTCTTCCTGCGGATCGCCCCGGAGCTCTATCTGAAGCGGCTCATGGTCGGCGGCATGGAGCGCGTCTTCGAGATCGGCCGGGTCTACCGGAACGAGGGGATCAGCCCCAAGCACAACCCCGAATTCACCATGCTGGAAGCCTACCAGGCCTACGGCGACTACCACTCGATGATGGACCTGACCGAGTCCCTCATCTGTGGCTCGATCGAGGCCATCGGCGGCGGTTACCGGCGCCCCTGGGGGGAGAAGACGATTGACTTCACCCCACCGTGGCCGCGCCGGACCTATGCCGAACTCCTCGCCGAACACGCGGGGGTCGATCCGGCAAACTATGAAACGATTCGGGCACGCGCCGAGGGGCTCGGCATCAAGACGGCGGGGCGAGATCCGGACGTCGTCACGAGCGACCTGTTCGAGGAACTCGTGGAAGACCGCCTCGTGGGGCCGGTCTTCGCCATCGACTACCCCGCCGCGATCTGCCCGCTGACCAAGCGGAAGCAGGGGAATCCCAGGGTCGCCGAGCGGTTCGAGCTCTTCGTCGACGGGATGGAACTCGCCAACGCCTACACCGAGCTGAACGACCCGGCACTCCAGGAGCAGCTCTTCCGGAGTCAACTGGCGGGGCTCGCCGAGGAGGATTCGATGGCCAAGATGGACGACGACTTCGTCCGCGCCTTGAAGTTCGCCATGCCCCCGGCCGGCGGGCTCGGGATCGGGATCGATCGCCTCTGCATGCTGCTGCTGAATCGGCAGAGCATCCGGGATGTCATCCTCTTCCCGCTGATGCGTCCCCAGTCAGGCTGAAGTCTGAATTCGAGAACAGTCGGTCGTCGGATCGTTCCAAGGCCCATCCCACGGAAGGAGTGGCCGTCTTGTACAAGTATCTACTCTGCTGGCGGTACCTGCGGACCCGTTACATCGCCCTGGCGAGCGTCGTGAGCGTGATGCTCGGCGTGGCGACCATGATCGTCGTCAACTCGGTGATGGCGGGCTTCTCCGAGAAGATGCGGGATCGCCTGCACGGCATCCTCGCCGACGTCGTCGTCGAGTCGAACTCTCTCGAAGGCTTCTACAATTCCGACGAGGTGATGGCCCGGATTCGCGAGATCGCCAAGGACGACGTGGTCGCCCTCACGCCAACCCTGGAGACCCCCGGGATCATCAAAATCCCGTTCGGCCCGGAGTCCCTCATTCGCCCCGTCCAGATCATCGGCGTCGACCCGGTACAACGGGCGAAGACCGGG
>CALKTZ010000684.1 GCA_937997355.1 uncultured Planctomycetales bacterium
TGTATGGCGAGCTGCACCGGTTCGTGCCGGTTCTGGCCCACGCCCGTGGCTTCCGCGTGAGCGAGATCCAGGTGAACCACCGATCGAGGCGTCACGGGCATTCCAAGTACGGCTTCTCGCGATTCCTCAAGGGGTTCCTCGACCTCGTCACCGTGCGATTCCTCACGCGATACAGCCAACGCCCCCTGCACATCATCGGCGGCACCGGCCTGGCCTTGCTCGGCGTCGGCCTGCTGGGGATGATCTACCTGGCGCTCCTCTGGCTGACCCCCACGCATGAACCGATCGGCAATCGTCCACTCCTGCTCTATTCGATCGCCCTCCTGATCGTGGGGGTGCAGCTCCTCAGCCTCGGGGTGCTGGCCGAGCTGGTGACCTCCTACAACATCAAGGCGGCCGATACCTACAGCGTGGCCGAATCGATCGCGCCTTTGGCCCCCTCGATCAATACGGATACGGTCGACACCGCAATCCTCGCCGAATCCCCCGCCCCCGAAGAGGCAGCCACCCCGAGAACCTCGGCAGCCGCCTCGTGAGGCGCGAATCCTCCCTCTTAATCAATCCATGGTCCGTGCCGATGCAGATGCCCATTGATCCCGCCAGCGTCTCCCACCCCGAGCCCCAGGACCCGGCCCGCCCCGAACGGCCCGTCCACCGCCAGTACGCCGGGAGCCTCATCATCACCGCGGCGGTCGCGGTCGCCCTGGGGGTGGTGGTGCGCCAGCCCTCGCTGATGTCGGCCAACGACATCTCCCGCTGGTGCACCGTCTGGAGCCTGCTCGAACGGGGAACCTATCGGATCGACGATTGCCCCTGGCAGGGCGAAACCCAGGACAAGGTCTTCATCGCGGTCCCCGGCGCGCCGCAAGCCCCGGCCGCGGGATCGGGAACGGCCTCGGCCTCGGCCTCGGAGCCCATGCCGACCATCAAGGAAGGGGAGCCGGCGAGGCACTACTATTCGAGCAAGCCCGCGCTCCTCTCCACCCTCATCGCGGGCATGCTCTATCCGGCCCGACGACTCACCGGCATCCCGCTGGACCATGCCATCTCGATCCCCCGCGCCGAGCGCTACGTGTGGAAGCCCGACCCGGCGAATCCGGGCAAGACGAAGCCGGTGCTGGAAACCCCCGAGCCCCTCAAGTGGCCGGTCCACGGCTATTACTTCAAGCCCGTGCTGATCGTGCTCAACGTGCTCCCCTTCGCGGCCTTCCTGATCCTCTACGCCCGATTGCTCGACCGCGAGGCGCCCGGGGACTGGGCCTGGCTCTTCGCGCTGGCCGCCGCGGCCTGGGGGACGTATCTCCTGCCGTTCTGCCAGACCCTGAACAATCACACGGTCGCGGCCTTCTCGGCCTTCTTCGGGATCTATCAATTCTGGAAGATCTGGGACACCGGCGAACGAGCATCCTGGCGGTTCGCGGCGGCCGGATTCTTCACCGCGTTCGCCGCCGTCAACGAGCTTCCCGCCGCCGCCTTCCTGGCGATGGCGGGGGGGCTTTTGCTCTGGCGGTTCCCCGCGCAAACCCTCAAGGCGGGGGTGCCGGGCGCCCTGATCCCGCTGCTCCTCTTCGTCGCCTGCCAGTGGGTCGAATACGGCCAGTTCCGGCTTCCGTATTCCGAGTTCGGCACCGAGAGTTATGAATATGAAGGGAGCTTCTGGAAGTATCCGCTGGAGCTGGACGCCCTGAACAAGCCCGAGCATCGGGAGTCGTACCCGGTCTATTTCTTCCATCTCACGCTCGGGCATCACGGCCTGATCTCGCTCACGCCCGTCTTCCTCTTCTCGCTGGTCGGCTGCATCCGGCTGGCCTCGCGAGGCGGCCGGTCCCTCGCGGTCCCGGCGCGGATGACGGCCCTGCTCACGGCGATCGTGCTCGGCTACTATCTCTGGAACCCCTCGGGGCGGAACTACGGCGGATCGACCCAGGGGCTGCGCTGGATGTTCTGGCTGATCCCGTTCTGGCTGATCATGCTGCCGGAGGGCCTGCGCGGTGGCGAGAGCCACCGCTGGCTCCGACGCCTCAGCATCATGGCGCTGGCGATCTCGGCGATCTCGGTCGGCTACGCCATGCGGAACCCCTGGACCCACCCCTGGATGCTCGACTTGCTCGAACGCTTGAATCTTTATCCGTTGGTCCATTGATCGGCCGGGTTCCGATCCGCATCGGGAGCCGGCGGCGAGCAGGATCTCCGGAATGCCGGAGCGGAAATGGGGACTGGCTCGAAGCGAAGCGCCGTGCCTGTCCCCTTTTCCGCGCGACCGAGAATGTGAGCCGCGAAGGTCGTCGGTGATCCGCAGCTCCCGTCGCGGCGAGGAACTCGCCTTGCCTCGTGTCCCCCCTCAGGCCGATACTCGAAGGGGAGGAGCGATGCGATGAAAGGACCATTCGCGAATCGCGGTGAGGCGGGCCTGGCCCTGGGAAAACAGCTGGCCGGGCGTTACGCCAACCGCCCGGATGTGCTGGTCCTGGGGCTGCCGCGCGGCGGGGTCCCCGTGGCCTACGAGCTGGCCCGTGCCCTGGATGCGCCGCTCGACCTGTTCATGGTCCGCAAGCTGGGGACCCCCGGCCACGAGGAGCTGGCGATGGGGGCGATCGCCTCCGGCGACCTGGTGGTGATCAACCAGGACGTGGTCGATTCCATGAAGATCCCCCGATCGGAGATCTACGCCGAGCTGATCCGCGAGCGGGCCGAGCTAAAACGTCGCGAGACGCTCTACCGGGGCGATCGGCCCCGGCCCGGCCTGCGCGGCAAGGTGGTGATCCTGGTGGACGACGGCCTCGCCACCGGCTCCACCATGCGGGCCGCCGTGTCCGCCGCGCGGCAAGACGAGCCCTCGCGGATCGTGGTGGCGGTCCCGGTCGGCCCCGCCTCGGCCTGCGAGGAATTCCGCGAGCTTGCCGACGAGTGCGTCTGCGCGATCATCCCGGAGCCGTTCCGGGCCGTCGGCTACTGGTATGAGGACTTCTCCCAGACCACCGACGACGAGGTGAAACGGCTGCTGGAACAGGCCGCCGATGCTAATGCAGACGCATCATGATATTTGATCGATGAAATCGCAATTTCCGATCGGCGCGTGTCACCGGATGCCCCCGCCGAAATGGTCTTTTCCTGTTCGACGATGTTCTCCCGTTCTTCGCGGTCGCGCAGGCCCGCGAAAAATGGGACAGGCACGCGGGGTACCGGCGAGCCAGTCCCGTTTTCGCTTGGGCCTTGCCATCCTCCGTTCGGCAGATCTCCCGACCCCGCCGAAACACTCGACCGTCAGCGTGTTTCCAGCGTCAAGCCATCGAACTCGGTCCGAGCATCGGCCTTGGTCCAGAGGCCGATTCGCCCTTCGCCGGGGAACGTCGAGTCGCTGACTTCCAGCAAGAACTTGCCGTCGAGGCGGCACTGGATGTAATCGCCGTTCATCGTCACGCGGAGGGTGCGGAAGCCCTCCGCGAACGGGACGTCGGCGTTCCGCAGCATGGTCCGCTTCCCCTTCACCACCTTGTAGAGCCGGAAGTTGTTCTCGAGCGGATTGTAGCGGGCGATGTAGTAGTTCCGGGCGTCCTTGGCCCGCCAGACGAGCCCGCCGCCGCGATCCAGCTCGCCGTCGATCGATTTCAGTTTGACCGCGAGGGAAAAGTCCCTCGCGACGGGCTTGTCGATCAGCACCACGTTGAACGTGGGATCGGAATTCTTGGCCAACTGGGCCAGCACCTTCTTCCCGTGGGACTCCCGGACCTTCCAGCTCCCCACCTCCTCCTCGAAGCCGCTCGGAGTCGCGCCGACCTCGACCTTGTCGAAACTCCAGGTGGTCTTGTCCGGCTCGGCGGCGATCGAGGCAACGACGAAGGTCATCGCCAGGCTGAAGACGCAACCGGCCGGCAGGGATCTCGAAACAAATGTTCGCATCATGATGGATTCTCCTTGATCGATACGGGAAGAGGAGGGGAGAGGGCCTTGAAGACGGCCGGCCGCTCCGGACTTCCCACGACTATAGTCGGAATGCGGCGCCGGATTGAGGGGGAGCCGCCGACAATTGACCGATGGCTCGCGGATCGGCATCGGCTCGATTACACTGGTGGCCGTTGTGGAGGACGGTGTCGCGGGTCGAAAACGTGGAGGGTTTGCGGTGCTGCTTCAGGAGCTGAGCTGGCCGGAGGTGGAGGGGCTGTCGAAGGAGACCCCGGTCGTCGTGCCGATCGCGGCCGTAGAGCAACACGGGCGACATCTGCCGGTGTTCGTCGACAGCATGCTGCTGGGGGAGGTCGTCCGGCGCGCGGCCGAGACGCTGAAAGACAGGGTGGTGTGGACCCCGCTGATGTGGCTGGGGAACTCGCACCATCACATCGACTTCCCCGGGACCCTCTCGGCGAGCCCGAGGCTCTACCTCGACCTCCTCAACGACCTGGTGGACAACCTGATCACGCACGGCTTCAAACGGATCATCTTCCTCAACGGCCACGGCGGCAATCCAGTCCCCTCGCAGCAGGCGATCTTCGAGGCCCGGCAGCGCCACCGGACGCGCGACGACTTGCTGCTGGCCGCCGCGACCTACTGGAATCTCGGCGGCGACCGACTCGCGAAAATCCCTTCACTCGTTCAAACGAGCATGCAACACGCCTGCGAATGGGAAACCTCGATGATGCTGAGGCTCGCCCCGCACCTGGTGGGAGACCTGAGCACGGTCGAGGCGATCTCGGCCGGCGTCGGCTTCGAGCCGGCCAGCCGGGGCTGGATCACCAAGGACCGCAGCGCCGAGGGGCACATCGGCGTCCCCCAGGCCGCCACCGCCGAGAAGGGGGAGGCCCTGTTCAACGCCTTCGCCGCGGGGGCCGTCGCCTTCCTCGAACGGGCCGTCGCCTGGGACGGCAAATCCTGGGACGGATGAGACGGCAACAGAGTCGAGCCGAAGCGGAAAAGGGGACTGGCTCGACGGTACGCCGCGTGCCTGTCCCCTTTTCCGCGAGATCCAAGCTGTCAGGGGCCTGAATTTGTTCGGCGCGTGCCACCGAACGGATCGATGAGCCCAGAGACCGGATCAAAGACAATCACATCAGAAAGGCAACACGTGAGCGCATCACAGATCTTCAGCACGGTGGATTTCGACAAGCCCGGCAAGCAGCTCGGCCAGCTCCGGGTCCCCTATTCGTACAACCTGGCGGGCTGGGCGAACCTGATGATGCCGGTGGCCGTCCTCAAGAACGGCGAAGGGCCCACGGCCCTGGTGATGGCCGGCAACCACGGCGACGAATACCCCGGCCAGGTGGCCGTGCTCCGGTTGATGAAGGAGTTGGACCCGCGCTCGGTCCGCGGGCGGATCATCCTGATCCCGGCGCTCAACGTGCCGGCCTCGAAGGCGGCCACCCGGCTCTCGCCGCTCGACGGCAAGAACCTGAACCGCTCGTTCCCCGGCCGGGCCGACGGCACCGTCACCGAGATGGTCGCCCACTACCTGACCACCGTGCTGTTCCCCCTGGCCGACATCGTCATCGACATGCACACCGGCGGCCGGGGGGTCGATTTCTATCCATGTGCTCACATGCACCTGGTTTCGGATCGGGAGCAGCGGCGGAAGATGAAGGAGGGGACGATCGCCTGGAACTCCGACTTCGCGTTCCTCTACGCCGACATCGCCGGGACGGGGCTCCTGCCGGTGGAGGCCGAGAACCAGGGGAAGGTCGTCATCACCACCGAGATGGGGGGGGGGGAGCCGGTCTCGGCGGCGGTCCACCGGCTCACGCAGACCGGCGTGCGGAACGTGCTGGTCCACTTCGGGCTGCTGGAAGGGGAGGTCCGGTCGCGCGAGGAGCTGGGGCTCCCCCCCACGCGATGGGTCCAGGCGCTCGACCGGGAAGACTATCGGTTCGCCCACGAGAGCGGGATCTACGAGAACCTCGTCGACCTGGGCGCCGAGGTGCAGGCCGGCCAGCCGGTCGGCCAGATCCACTTCCTGGAGCGCCCCGACCGCAAGGCCGAGCCGGTGATCGCGCCGTATGCCGGGGTGCTCATCGCCACCCGGGGGCCGTCGCTGATCGCCCAGGGGGATTGCGCCGCCGTCATCGCCCACGACGTCCCCGCCACGATCTGGGACTGACTCTCGAATCGACCCATCAGCATCAGGAGACTCGACGATGAATCGCTTGAAGGGGAAGGTTGCGGTGGTGACCGGGGCCGGCGAGGGGATCGGCCGCGCGACGGCCGAGCTGTTCGCCGAGGAGGGGGCCGCGGTGGTGATCGCCGAGCGCAACGAGGCGACCGGCCTCGCCACGGCCGACGCCATCAACGGGGCCGGCGGCCGGGCGATCTTCGTCAAGACCGACATCTCGGACGAGGCCGCCGTCGAGCGCATGGCGATCGAGACGGCCAACGCCTTCGGCGAGGTCCACATCCTCGTGAACAACGCGGCCGTGTTCGTCCTGCACGGGATCGAGGCCACCCCCCAGAACTGGCGCGATTCGCTCGACGTGAACGTCATGGGTCCCTCGCTGGTTTCCAAGCATATCGTCCCCCTGATCCGCAAGGCGGGGGGCGGGGCGGTGGTGAACATCGGCTCGATCTCGTCGTTCATCGCCCAGGCCAATCAGGTGACGTACAACGTCTCCAAGGCGGCGATCATCGGCCTCACGCGCTGCATGGCCATGGACCTCGCCCCCGATGGCATCCGGGTCAACTCGGTCTGCCCCGGCGTCGTCTGGACCCAGATCCTCGAGAAGCACGCCGCCCGGATGGGGCTCGACCGCGCCGGGATGGACGTCCACCCCGAGTTCGCCGGCGCCCAGTTGATCCAGCGCACCGCCGACCCCCGCGAGATCGCCTACGCGGTGCTCTTCCTCGCCTCGGACGAGGCCTCGTTCATCACCGGAACCGATCTGATGGTCGACGGCGGCTACACGGCGAAGTGAAGGCCGGGCGCGGGGTCGGGAGATTCGCGCCGGACAGAGAAAAGCCCCCGCCGGGCGACGCCCTACCCTATCGTTTCCGGCCGTACCAGATGGAAGTCGATCAGCAGGGGAAGATGGTCCGAGGCGGCGCGGGCGAGCTTGGATTTCACGATCCTCGCCTGCTGGATCTTGAGGGGTCCGCGGACGAACGCCTTGTCGAGCGAGGCGACCGGAAGATACGAGGGGAATGAGCGGAACCGCGAGCGCGGGGACGTGAGCTGCACGAATCCATGCTCGGCGAACGGCCCGCGCGCCAGGGTGTTCCGCCAGTCGTTGTAATCCCCCACGATCAGGGTCGGCAGGTCGGCCGACTCGCGAAACAGGGGATGCGTGAGCAGATGCCGCACCTGCCAGTGGCGCTCGCGCTCGGCCAACCCCAGGTGCCAGTGGACCAGGTGGAACGGCCCCTCCGGCGTTTCCACCACGGCGAGCTGGGCCCCCCTCGGCTTGCGGAGCTTCTGGCGGATCGAGACCTGGTGGTGGGTTCGAAGCGGCCAACGCGAGAGGAGCAGGTTGCCGTAGCCCCCGGTGCCCGACTTGTGCCAGACGTTGAGCTGAAACAGATGCGCCGCCGAACAGCACGCCTCGACAAGCCGTCTCGGCTGGTCGTCGTGCCGGCTCCGCTTCACCCCCCGGTCCACCTCCTGGAGGCAGATCAGGTCGGCATTCTGCTCCTCGATCACCCGCAGGATCCGCTCGAATCGGTAGCGCCGATCGCGGCTGCCGACCCCTTTATGGATGTTGTAGCTGAGAAGCCTCATGATTTCTCGAAGTCATCTCCGTTGTCGATCAGCGTGAGCTCGAATTCTGGGGAGGAACCACCTCGGGGGGAGACGAACGCGAGCCTCCGGCCCATTCATAATAAACATGGAGCCGGTGATGATTGCGAGCCCCCTGGAAGATCGGATGGGTCGCGTGGCCGTCGTCGTCGGCATGCACGGGGTGGTCGAGCGCCTCGGAGGGGAGGAACGTGGTCGGCAGCTTCTCCAGCCGCGCCCGGCGAATCCCGAGCACGATCA
>CALKTZ010000685.1 GCA_937997355.1 uncultured Planctomycetales bacterium
TGACAGCCCTTCGAGGCGATCAGGGGAGGACCGCGATCGATTTGATCAATCGCGCGATCGACATCAATGGGCCTCTCCCCGACTTCCTGGACACCCGAGGTGTAGCCTACCTGGTCGGTGGGGAGAACCTGTTGGCGATCCAGGATCTTGAGAAGGCCGTTGCGGCGGATTCCTCCTCACCCTCCAAGCTGGTTCACCTGGCGCAGGCTTATTTCAAGGCCGGCGACAAGGAACGGGCGAGGCAGAACCTCGAGAAGGCCAAGATCAAGGGGCTTGAGCTGAAGAGCCTCCATCCTTTGGAGGTCAAAGCTTACAAGCAGTTGGTCGCCGATCTTGGGAAATCCTGACGTCCCGGACGAAACTCAACCGCGACGCCCCGTGCCGGATGAAAGAGAAGGTACGGCCGTCGCGGTTCGTCTTTCGCCCCAGGCGCTCGGGATCGGATCGGAATCAGAAGGGGCTGTGAGTCTCCTTGAGCAGTTCCAGGAGATACCGGCCGTAATCGTTCGGGAGTTTGCGGGCGAGATTCTCGATCCGATTCGCGTCGATGAAGCCCATTCGGTAGGCGACCTCCTCGATGCAGGCGATTTTGAGCCCCTGCCGGGATTCGACGGTCTCCACGTAATTCGCGGCCTGGATCAGCGATTCGGTCGTCCCGGTATCGAGCCAGGCGAAACCTCGGCTGAAGCATTGGACCTGGAGTTGGCCCCGTTCGAGATAGATCCGATTGACGTCCGTGATTTCAAGCTCGCCCCGCGGAGAAGGCTTGAGGTTGGACGCGATATCGATCACCTGATTGTCGTAGAAATAAAGGCCCGTGACCGCGTAATGCGACTTGGGCCGGGCCGGCTTCTCCTCGATCGAGAGGATGGTTCCCTTGGAATCGAATTCAACGACCCCGTACCGTTCCGGCTCCTTGACAGGATAGGCGAAGACCGTGGCGCCTCGGTCATTTTGACAGGCTTGGGCCAACATCGCCTGAAATCCTTGGCCGTAGAAGATATTATCTCCGAGAATCAGGGCGACGTTGTCGTCGCCGACGAAATCCTTTCCGATCAGGAACGCCTGGGCCAATCCCCCGGGATGCGGCTGGACGGCATAGGTGATCTCGATTCCGATCTGACTACCGTCTCCGAGTGCCCGTTCAAAGTTACCGATGTCCTGAGGGGTTGAAATTAAGAGAATCTGCCGAATGCCCGCCAGCATGAGCGTCGAGAGCGGATAATAGATCATCGGCTTATCGTAAACCGGCAGCAATTGCTTACTCACGGCGCGGGTGATGGGGTAAAGTCTCGTTCCAGAGCCCCCCGCCAGAATGATCCCCTTTTGGAAGTTTTTCCGGGCACCGGTCATCGTCGGCTGATCCTTTCGCGATAGAGGCCCTGGACTCTTTCTTATCTCGTTGACGGATGCGATTTCGCGATGGCGATTGTACCAAAACCTTGATTCCGGCACGGGATTCCGCCCCTTGCGGATTGCGGGAAGCCGACAATCCAATTTCCCACCCCATCCCCTGCCCTGCGTTACAATATCGATGGGCGGGTGGTTTCTTGCTCGGGGCGGATCATTGTTGGGTGTATGACCTAGGCTCTGTCCGTACACTTTGGCTTTTCGGGGATCTCTTCCATCGGGTTCGTCTCATCTCGAACGAAGGGCGTTGTTTTTCTCGGATTTCGCATCTTGGAGCCATTCAGCCGGACACCATGAATTCCTTTTTGAATGCTTGCGGAATGCGACGGTCTCTGCGGATTGAGGTGGCGAACCGGATTACGAACCGGCTCGAAGTTCGCTTGCTCGATCACCCCTTCGCCGTGATCGGACGCGATTCCAATTGCGACATCGTTTTGGCCGACAAACAAGTTAGCCGAAAGCACGCTTACCTGCAGGCGATCCGCGGTCAACTCTTCTGGGTTGACCTGGAGAGCCAGATCGGGACCTTTGCCGAAGGATATTCCTGGAAGTCGGGCTGGCTCGGAAATGGTCGAACGATCACGATCGGACCGAATGAGATCCGAGTGGCCGATGAAGAGGACGCCCCGGGCCATGAGGGGGCCGGTCTACCTCAGGGGTCGCCATTGATCTGGCGGACCTACGGGGATGGTCCGCTCGTCGATGCAACCATCGAGTTTCTCAACGGGCCGTCGGAGTCGAAGACCTGGCCGATTCGGCGCGTCCTGTCGCTCATCGGGACGGCTCGTCGATGCAAATTCCGACTGGCGGATCGCAGCATTGAACCATTCCATTGTTCGCTCCTGCGCACGGATCAAGGACTTTACGCAATCGACCTGGTCGGGGGGGGCGGCATTCAAATCAATGACGTCCCGGCGCGCTCGGGACTCTTGCGTGATGGAGATATGCTCCAGGTCGGTCGGTATCAAATTCGCGTCCATATTCATGATCGAAACGTCTCGGTCGAATCCGGCATTGCGGTTGCCGGCCCCGAGCATTCCGGAACCCTGGTCGGGGCGTCCGATCCCGAACAGCCCCTGGTTCCGCTCAGCCATCTGCCTCCTTCGCCGATGATGGGATCGAATCTCAGGGCCGAGATCGTGGGCTACGAACCCGCGACGGCCTACCCCGCTCCCGCGGGGCGGAATGACCTGACGGAGTCGGTCCTCGTCCCGCTGGTCAGCCAGTTCGGCATGATGCAGCAGCAGATGTTCGACCAGTTCCAGCAGACCATGAACATGCTCGTGCAGATGTTCGGCAAGATGCACGAGAGTCAGATGGAGATGATCCGGCAGGAATTCAGCCGGCTGAACGATCTCTCGACGGAATTGAACGAGCTCAAGGCCGAGCTCAGCGAGATCGGCCGCAGGCAAGCCGAGGCGAAAAGCGCTCCCGTTGTACCGGCGGCAGGTCCGATACCGGCACCAACGATCACGCCAGCACCTGGGACCCGCCCGACGATTCCCGGCGCCAATCCGAGCCCAGGGCCTCGCCCGACAATCCCAAGGCCCGGCGGCCTTCCTCCGCTCAAGCCGCGAGGAGGATCAGGATCGTCCGAGCAGCCGAGTACAACCGCCCAGAACGTTTCCGCTTCGGATCAACAGCCGAAGGGTGAATCTCAACCGGACAATGCTCCTCAGAATGATCAAGAAGTCATCTTCTGGCTCCATCAACGCATCACTCACATTCAAACCGAGCGCGAAGGCCGCTGGCAACGACTTCTCAAACTTCTGCCCGGGGCATCCTGAAGCCGGCGGAACTGGAGCCCTGGTTTTGCTTTTCCCGAGGGAATGAGCCCGGCCCTCCGGAGCCCTCCCTTGTCGAGCCGTTGATTGCAAGGGGAAGACCGAATCCGTCCCCGCAAGCAGCCATGACGTCCGCGTCGGTCTATAGCCAAAAAAAATAAAGTCAGCCACAGTCGTTGAAGACCGTCGGCTGACTTTTCGATTGATCGAAGATTCGTTTGTATATTCTGTATTTATGTCGGATGTTTGGTCGCCGATCCGGCCG
>CALKTZ010000686.1 GCA_937997355.1 uncultured Planctomycetales bacterium
CGTCATCGGTGAGGATCGGCCAGGAGAGGACGGGCAATGCCCCCGGCAGGGCGTCGTCGCGCCGCAAGAGGGTGCGGATCGCGGCCAGGATCTGGGCATCAGCCGAGAGCCGGGAATTGCGGGCCAGGGCGTGGAGGAGCGACGATCGCTCCTCGTCATGATTCGCCCCTTGCAAAATCGCCAGGATCTGGCCGATCCGCCCGGGATCTCCCTCCGCGCCGACGAGGGCGAAATCCCGGGTGAAGACCGCTCGGGCCGCGGCCCGGATCTTGTTATCGGGATCAACGAGGGCGTCGAGCAGGGCGGACTGGATGGCCGGGTTGGCGGTCCGCTCCGGGACCTTGAAGAAGCTCGACAACGCGATCGCCTTGCCACGGCTAACTGGCGGGATGTCCTTCGCGGCGAGGAGCGAGGCGAAGGTGCGATCGAGCGTTTCGGGGGGGACCTGGTAAAGAAAGCCGAACTCGCGATCGTTGCCGACGTCGATCATCGCCTCGGGCTGGCGGGCATAGAATCGCCCCTTGAAGAACGAGCCGTCGAAGGCGTCGAGAATCCCCGCTCGCTGCCTCGCGTTCCCGGCTTCCAATCCGGCCAGCACGGGGATGAGCAGGACGTCACGTTCCAAGGCCTTGCGAGCTTTCATGATGCCCGGTCGGATCGACTCGGGAAGCTCCTTGATATTCTTCTGGAGGCTCACCCCGCCGCCTAGGTTCTCGTCGAGCATGATGTAGAGCCCCTGGCTCAGATTTTTGGCGATTACCGGGGGCTGGGGCTCGCTCATCCGCGCCAGGTAGGTATCGATGACCTTGCGCTGGAAGGCCAAATCGCCCGTGCGATAGAACCATTGCCGGAGGGTCTTCAGGGACTGGAGCCGGGTCCAGAGGTCGGGGTCGGCCGTCAACTCGATCAGGCGATCCGCCAGGTCGAGCCGTTCGTCCATCCCCTGGAACTGATAGGCGAAGATCCGCGCGGCCCCTCGCCGTGTCTGTGTCTCGCTGCTGGACAGGGCCGCCTTGATCGCCTCGACGCCGACCCCTTGATTGCCGAGGCGACGGAGCGACCACGCCGCCGCGCGCCCGACGAGCTTGGATCGATCCCCGAGACAATCCACCAGCGGCCCGACCGCTTCCGGGCCGCCGATCCGCCCCAGGCAGGCCGCTGACTGGGCGCGCACCAGCGGTTCCTGGTGATCGAGGAGCTTGATCACATCGCCCGCGATCCTGGCTCGATCCGCTTCGGGGATTTCCCAGAGATTTTCGAGGTCGTCGAGGGTGTGGATCAGGGAATCGATCCGGGGGGACCGCGCCGGGCCTTCGTCGCGGTTGGCCCAGCCCCGGCCGCTCCGGGACGGCCGGGCGTCGTCCTTGATCGGAAACGCTTCGGCGAGGGCCATCACGGCATAGCGGGTTTCCCGCATCGGGGTGCGGAAGTTCTCGTGCGTGGTGGTCTGGAACCAGCCGCCGAAGTCCTGCTGCTGCGAGAGCAGGTATCGGAGCGCCCGCCGGATGGCGGGGTGTTCTCGCGTCTGGCCGGTCTGCAACAGGGTGTAGACGAGCTGCCCCGTCGTATAGACCGCGCTCGGGCCGGCCTTGGTGTCGATCTCGTGCCAGCCTCCGTCGGGATTCTGGAGCTTGAGCAGGGCGCCGGTCTCTCGCTTGATCTTGTTGCGGTACTTTTCCGGATCGATCAGCCACCAGGCATGAAGCCGATGGATGCGATCCTGGAGGGTCTCGGCCCGGAGATCGGTGTTGCGGGTTTCGAGGATCTTGGCGATCGCGCCGGCCGCCTGGACATAATCGGGGCGATTGGTCCGTCGGGCCAGCTCGGTCAAGACGCGCCAGTCACGCCAGGCGAAGCCGAACTTGCTATCGCGCGGGACCACGCCGTTGATCTCGTCTTCCGGGAGGTCGGTTCTCTGCTCCCAGGCCGCCCTCAGGAACGGCCCGAATCGCGCCAGGGCCGGCGATTCCTTGCCCGAAACCTCGCGTTCGAAGTCCGCCAGAATCCCCCCCTGCTTGCCTTGCGACTGGAGCGGGATCGCGATGAAGCGCTGCCAGTAGAGGCCGTCGGCCCCGTAGAGGGGGGTGACGGAATTGGCGATCCGGTCGATGACATACTGGAAGTTCGACTTGGAGCGGATCGGATACCCCCGGCGATGCGCGACCAGGTTGGCCTCGGTCGAGAAGCTCGACGGGTGGCAGGCGGTGCATCGCGTGGCGGTGTCGTGCAGGTTGTCGGCCCTCGCGTAGATGTTCCCCTCGCGGGGAATCTGCGCGAACCAGGCATCGCCGACGTTGATGATGTAGTGCATCCCCGCTTCCACCGCCTGCTCGGGCTTCTCATAAGGGGGAAGGGGGAGGACCCTCGTGCGGAGGATGTAGTCAGGATGGTTGGCGTTCACCTCCAGGTAATAGGTCCCTGCGGTCAAAACCCGGCTGATATGCTTGGAGTAGCGTTCCCGCTCTCGGTCGTGGACGATCTCCATCGGGTCCTTGCCGGTCAGGTAGGGAACAACCTCGTTCGTCTTCGGGTCGACGGTGTAAACCCGCAGGTTGGCCGAGATGTCCCGATCCAATAGATCGAGTTGGAAATAGACCAGACTCGGCCCTTGCTCCTTGACCTCGATTCGGAACCAGTCGAGCCCCGTCTTCCCTTCGTCCGGATTCTCCAGATAGTCGACGTCATCAGCCGAGCCGTAGACGTCGCGCCCCAGCACCAGCCGGTTGGCCTCTTTCCACGAGTTGTTGGGTTCGGCCTCCAGCGCGGGCCGATCGTCGTCCGTGAGGGGTAATTCTTCCCATTCCACCCGGATCGGGGCCGTCCGGTTCCGGTCCGGGTTCGAGAACTCGGCCACCAGTTCGGCCCGGCCGTCCCGGTCGGGGCGATGCACCAGGTAGAAATCGGGATCGCCCGCGTGCAGGTCCTTCGCGATTGGTTCCATGCCCGACATGCGCAGGGTCGCGCGGACCCGATCCCCAACATCGATCGAATCGGTATCGAGGCTGAGGAGCAATCGGTAGGTTCGACCGGCCTTCGCCGGTTCGAGCGAGAGCGGGATCGTCCGACGCTCACCGCCGACGAGCGGGCTCTGATCAAGATGATGGTTCTGGGCTGAGGCCGGGGGCGTGATGGCGAAGGCGAGGACGATTACCAATAGCTTTAGAGCGGTTCTCGTCTGGATTGCGAGGGTATTCACCGAGCCGGGCCGGAGCGGAAAAGGGGACTGGCTCGCCGGTACTCCCCGCGT
>CALKTZ010000687.1 GCA_937997355.1 uncultured Planctomycetales bacterium
CTTCGGGAACAGCCGCTTCAACTCCCGGACGGCCTCGATGAATTCGACCGCGTAGTTGTTGTGCTCCTCGATCCCGGTGCCGACCGTGAGGATGTTCACGTCGAAGATGATGTCCTCGCCCGGGAAGCCGACCTCTTCGGTGAGGAGCTTGTAGGCCCGCTCGCAGATCGCCACCTTGTCTTCCTTGGTGACCGCCTGCCCGGTCTCGTCGAACGCCATGACGACCACCGCCGCCCCGTAGCGGCGGATCAGCCTGGCCTGTTCGAGGAACTTCGCCTCCCCTTCCTTCAGGCTGATCGAGTTGACGACCGACTTCCCCTGCACGCACTTCAGCCCGGCCTCGATGACCGCGAAGTTCGAGCTGTCGATCATGATCGGGACCTTGGCGATGTTCGGATCGGCGGAGACCAGGTTGAGGAACCTGGTCATCGCCTGCTCGCCGTCGATGAGCCCCTCGTCCATGTTGATGTCGACGATGTTCGCGCCGCCGTCGACCTGGTCGCGGGCGACCGCCAGCGCGGCCTCGTAGTCCCCGGCCTTGATGAGCCGGGCGAACCGCTTGGAGCCGGTGATGTTGGTCCGCTCGCCGACCATCAGGAAGTTGGTCTCGGGGCGGACGACGAGCGACTCCATGCCGCTGTAGGTCGACCAGTGGGGGATGTCGGGCACCTTGCGGGGGGGGATTCCCTCGACTTCCCTGGCGATCGCCGCGATCCAGTCGGGCCGGGTGCCGCAGCAGCCGCCGACCAGGTTCAGCCAGCCGTTGCGGGCGAACTCGCCGAGGGCCTTCGCGGTGCCGTCGCGATCGCCGACGAAGCCGCCGAAGCCGTCGGGCATCCCGGCGTTCGGATAGCAACTGATGCGGGTCCGGCTGATCGACGCCAGCGATTCGATCGAGTCGCGCATCAGCTCCACGCCGACGGCGCAGTTGAGCCCCACGCTGAGGGCGTCGAAGTGCGAGACCGAATAATAGAACGAGTCCACCGGCTGGGCCGAGAGGGTCGCCCCGTTGTCGAAGATCGTGCCGGAGATCATCACCGGCAGGCGGATTCCCCGCTCTTCGAACACCTGTGAGATGGCGAACAGGCAGGACTTGAGGACGAGGGTGTCGAACGAGGTTTCGGGGAGGAGGATGTCGACCCCGGCGTCGATGAGCGCCTCGATCTGCTCCTTGTAGTTGGCGACCATCTGGTCGTAAGTCACGTCGCGGCGGCCGGGGTCCTCGACGTGGATCCCCATCGAGAGGCTCTTCTTGGTCGGCCCGATGCTGCCGGCGACGAACCGGGGCTTGTCCGGGGTCTTGCGGGTGTAGTCGTCGGCCGCGCGCCGGGCGATCTCGACGGCCGCCCGGTTCAGCTCGACGACGTGCTCTTCGAGCCCGAACTCGTCGAGCGAGAGGCGGTTGTTGTTGAAGGTGTCGGTCTCGATGATGTCGGCGCCGGCTTCCAGATAATCGCGGTGGAACCCCTCGATCATCTTCGGCTGCGTGAGGACCAGCACCTCGGTGCAGTTCTTCAGCGAGATCGGGTGGTTGGCGAAGCGGGAGCCGCGATAATCTTCCTCGGTCGGCTGGGCGGCATAAATCAGGGAGCCCATCGCCCCGTCGAGGATCATGATTCGCCGGGCCAGGATCTCCTCGTTCCGATCGTACGCCTCGTGCTTGCCGCTTGTCCGCATTTCGATTGCGAGTCCAAAGATGGAATTGGAGGGGTGAATCCGTTCGGGGTTTCGACGACTTCGGGCGGGAGATGGACTGCCCAAAACGCCTGAAATTTCAGGAACCGTTC
Organism: uncultured Planctomycetales bacterium; assembly: GCA_937997355.1. Taxonomy (GTDB): domain Bacteria; phylum Planctomycetota; class Planctomycetia; order Isosphaerales; family Isosphaeraceae; genus CALKTZ01. Next base: position 1,788 of record CALKTZ010000687.1, read on the forward strand.
GATTATCCGGAGAGTTGCCGGGCGCTGTCAAGCAAACGGGAAACCGTGCCGAAGTCTCGGCCCCCGGCCTCGACGGCTCGTTTCTTTTTCGCCTCGCGAAACGGATGCGGGTTCTGCCGGAAGGAGATCACTACCTCCGGAAATCCTGGCTGGCGATATAGAAGGCCAGCAAGATCCCCGTGGCAGCCAGGAACACGGAGAACCAGGCCGACCAACCCACCAGGTACGCGCGCGGGCGTTCGTCGGGGCCGAGCGAACGCGTAAACTGGACGTGCTGCCAGGCGGCCATGCCGACCGCCGACGATCCCAGCAGCACCAGGCCGATTCCGATCAAGGTCGGGCCGAAGAAGGACGCTTGCGGCTGCCCCCCGCGTGCGATCGCCAGGAAGAGGTTGAACCTTGCCACGACGAATCCCAGGCCGATGACCGTCAGGCCGGTTCGCACCCAGGCCAGCAGGGTCCGCTCGGCGGCGAAATAGACCCTCGGGTCGTTGTCAATGGCCACGAAATCCCTCCTCGTTCGAGCCCGTCGTCAGCGAGAACGTCCGGCGGACATGATGATGATCATCCCGGCGATGCAAAAGGAAACCCCGATCAGGTCGGCGACGGTCGGTCGGACGCCGTCGACGAGCCAGAGCCACAGGATCGCGACCGAAATATAAACCCCGCCGTACGCCGCGTAAACCCGCCCCGAGGCCGTGGGATGAAGGGTCAGCAGCCAGGCGAAGAGGGCCAGGCTGAGCGCCGCGGGGATCAGGAGCCAGGGCGTCACTCCTCGCTTGTACCAGAGATCGGTGAGATAGCAGCCCAGGATCTCCGCGAGGGCCGTCACCACGAACAGGAGGAGCGTTTTCGGCAGGAACATCGCGATGGCGTCCTCAACTCGACGCGGCCAATAGCCCCCGGCAAGACCTCTGGAGAAGCGGGGAAAACCGGAAGGCCGATTCGAGTTGCTTCGGGGCTTTTAAGAGACGGTTGAGGAGCTGTTTCGGAGGGAGTACACTCGAGTTCGGTTATCCCTGTTTTCATATTCCAATGCGAGGTATGTCATATGTTTTTTAGCGGCAAGACATCGGAGTCTGTTCGTGAGTTTCTCACCAAGAACAAATGGGAGATCGGAGACCAATTCCCGGGACCGGAGGGATTCTTCCCCAAGAAGGCCGGCGTCCCTCATCTGCACTTCACCATGAAAACCGGCGGCCAGTGCTATCTTCACTGGAAGGATGCGCAATCTCACGCCCACGAGATCAATTC
>CALKTZ010000688.1 GCA_937997355.1 uncultured Planctomycetales bacterium
GGTATGGCACGTTGAAATCGGATTGCCTCTTTCGGCCGATCCTGGTAAACAGACCGCGCCCAGAAACCGGTGTCGGCAACAGACGCCCACACCGGTCCGGCATGGATGCCCATGGGCCTCTACCTGTCCGAGATGCTCGCGAATTTATGAAAAACTTCGCCCGCTTGGTCCGATCCGCGTGGAAATACCGATTCCGCTTCGCGCTCTCGGTCGGCTGCGCGGCCATGGTCGCCCTCCTCTGGTTCACCGAGCTAGGCGCGGTCTATCCCCTGCTGCACATCCTCTTCAAGAGCCAAAATCCGCAGCGATGGATCGCCGACACCATCAACTCGACCGAGCATGAAATCCTCGTCCTCAAGAATCAGATCGACGAGGTCGAATACGTTCGTGCGATCTGGTCGCGTGAAGGCGTCAAATCGCCGAAACTGCTCGCCCATTTTCACGACCTGAGGGCCGACCAGAAGGCGAAAGACGACAGGCTCCGGGAATTTCAGAGCCGACTGGGACTCGATGGTTCCGTCGCTCTCGTGGGCAATCCCGGTGAAAATCCCGCCGGCAAATTGGACCTCTTGCAGCTTCAGCAGGAATTGCGGATCGCCGAGGCCCGAATCGACGAGATCAATAAATCCGCCGACTGGCTCACGAAAAACAATCTAGCCCAGCTCGACTATCACTCCGCACAGCTTGGCCGCGACCTGAAATCCGAGCAGAAATGGCTCGACCGCTACCGGCATGCCAAGCCGTTCATCGATCGCTACCTGCCGAACGACAGCTTCAAGACCCTGGTCATCCTGATCGCCTTCGTGATCGTCGGCGTGGCGATCAAGGGGCTGTTCATGTTCTTCCAGGAAATCCTGGTCGCCCGCGTGATGCAGCTCACCCTCTTCGACCTCCGCAACCTGTTCTTCCGCCGCACGATGAAGATGGACCTGGCGAGCTTCTCGGACCAGGGCTCGGCCGATCTGATGGCGCGGTTCACGAACGACATGGAATCGTTCGGCCAGGGGCTCTCGACGCTCCTGACCAAGATGACCCGCGAACCCCTCCGGATTGTCACCTGCCTTGGAGGCGCCCTCTGGATCAACTGGCGACTGACCTGTTTCGCCATGATCCTCGTGCCCATCTCGGCCGTCACGACCTACAGGGTCGGCCGGGTGATGAAGCGAGCGGTCCGTCGGTCATTGGAGAGCATGTCGACGATCTACAAGATCCTCCAGGAAACCTTCCAGGGGATCAAGGTCGTGAAGGCCTATACCATGGAGCGGCAGGAGCGCCGTCGATTCTTCCTGGAGACCAAGAACCTCTATAAGAAGAGCATCAAGGTCGCCAAGATCGACGCCATGTCCGACCCCGTCCTGGAGATGCTGACGCTGACCACGGTGACCATCGCCCTGCTGGCCGGCGGCTACCTGGTGTTGTACCAGACCGAGTTCCTGACGATCGGCTTCCTCAAGATCCAGCTGGCGGGCAAGCCCCCCGCGATCGAGGACTTGCTCACGTTCTACGTCATGCTCGGCGGCGTTTCCGACCCGATCCGCAAGCTCTCCAACGTCCATTCCAAATTGCAGCGGGCGGCGGCCGCCGCCGATCGAATCTGTTCCCTGATGGACCGTACTCCCCAGGTCGCCGAAAGTCGCGACGCGATCATGCTCCCCCGGCACGTCGCGTCGATCGAGTTC
>CALKTZ010000689.1 GCA_937997355.1 uncultured Planctomycetales bacterium
GCCCCGGCCAGCGAATTCGTCAGCAGGTTGCGCTGGCTGAGCATCACCCCCTTGGGCCGGTTGGTCGTGCCGCTGGTGTAGATGATGGTCGCCAGGTCGTCGGGGGTGATCGCGGCTTCGCGGGAGGCGATCTCGCGACGCCCCGCGTCCCCGGCACGCTGTCCCTTCTGACGCAGGCCGTCCCAGGTTTCGACCGCCCATCCCTCGGAAATGGGGCAGGGTTCGCAGCAGATCACGAACCGGAGGTCGGGCAACCGGTCCTTGACCGACTCGACCTTCTCCCATTGGGCGAGGGTGCTCACGATCACGCCGGAGGCGCCGCTGTGCTCCAGTTGATACTGCACCTGGGGGGCCGTGGAGGGGGAATGGATCGGCACCCCCACCGCGCCGGCGGATAAGATCGCGTGGTCGACGACCGGCCATTCCCAGCGATTTTCCGACAGGATCGCCACCCGATCGCCGGGCTTCACGCCCAGCTCGATGAGGCCGGCGGCGACCTGGTCGGCCTGCCGCCGGTAATCATCCCAGGTCAGGTGACGCCAGAGGCCGTCCTGCTTGAACCGCAAGGCCGGGAGCGACCCCAGCGCCGCGCACGAGGCGCGATGCATCGCGCTCAGGTTGGGAAAATCGGTCGAGCTCAAGGTAATCTCGTCTCACTGACAGTTCTCGAAGATCGTCGCCGCCCCCTGCCCCTGGCCGATGCACAGCGAGGCGAGGCCGTAACGCACCCCCTCGTCGCGCATCCGGTAGATCAGGGTGGTGGCGATGCGCGCCCCGGACGCCCCCAGCGGATGGCCGATGGCGATCGCGCCCCCTCGGGTATTCACTTTACTCTCGTCGATGCCGAGAAGTTTCAGCACCGAGAGGACCTGGACGGCGAACGCCTCGTTAATCTCGATCGCCCCGATGTCGTCCAGGCCGAGCCCGGCGCGTTTCAGCGCCTTGTGGATCGCCGGGACCGGGCCGATCCCCATCTCGCTCGGCTCGACCCCCGCGATGGCCATCGCCTTCACCCGGACCAGCGGGCGGAAGCCCAACTCCTGGGCGCGCGTTTCCGACATCATCAGGACGGCCGAGGACCCCACGCTCAGGGGGGAGCTGTTCCCCGCCGTCACCGATCCCCCCGCCGGGTTGAACGCCGGGGAGAGCCTGGAAAGGGCTTCCAGCGAAGCGTCGGGGCGGAAGCATTGATCCTTCGAGATCGGCCGCTTGCGCCCCTCGGCATCGCGCCCGACCGTCGGGATGATCTCGCTGTCGAACTTGCCGGCCGCATACGCCGCCGCGCAGTTCTGATGGCTGCGCAGGGCGAACTCGTCCTGGCGCTTCCGATTGATCCGGTACTTCATCGCGAGGTATTCGGCCGTCAGCCCCATGTGCATGATCCCGGCGCTATTCATGCGAAACAGCGAGGGGGCGGGGTTGTAATCCTTGGTCATCGGCACATGTTGCATGTGCTCCACGCCGCCGGCGATCTGGATGTCCTCGCAGCCCGCCATGATGCTCATGGCCGAGTTGTTCAGGGCGCAGAGGCCGGACGCGCAGTTGCGATTGATCGTCTCGCCGCCGACCTCCACCGGCAGGCCGGCGATCAGCACGGCGTTGCGGGCGATGTCGAGCCCCTGCTCCCCTTGCTGCTGCACGCAGCCCCACTTCACATCCTCGATGAGGCGCGGCTCGATCCCCGAGCGATCCACGAGGGCGCGGATGATCGACGCGGAGAGATCGTCGGCGCGGACGTCGCGGAGGAAGCCTTCGTCCGGCGAGGCCTTGGCGATCGGAGTTCGGACGGCATCGACAATGACGGCGGGGCTCATGCGGATCTCACACCAGAATTCGGGGTCTTCGGGTAAAATTGGGTGCCCTGGCCGGCGGCTTCCGCGAGCGAGGCCGGGATCGAGAAGCGACGGCCGAGCGATTCCCACTTCTTGGCACGATCGATGATGCTTTTGGCCCCTTCCGTGTCGATCCAGCGGAGCGGCCCCCCCCGGAACGCCGGGAAGTTGACGCCGAGGATCATCGCCATGTCCACGTCCCCCGGCTGCCTGGCGATCTTGTCTTCGAGCGCCCGGACCGCTTCGAGCGCCATGCACAGGAACAGGCGGTCGGCGATGTCGTCGTCGGAAAGCTCGCCCTTCCGCTTCACATGCCGGTCGATCAGTTGCCGCACCTCGGGATCGTTGACGAACTTCCCCTTCCTGTCGGCGACGCGGAAGCCCTTGCCCACCTTCTTGCCGTGTCGGCCGAGCTTCACCAGCTCCGCCAGGATCGGCGTGGCCACCGCCCGGTCGGCATAGCCGGCCTGCAACACCTCGCCCGCGTAGAGCCCGGTGTCGAGCCCCACCATGTCGTACAAGGTGATCGGCCCGACCGGCATCCCCCAGCTCGTGGCCACCTTGTCGAGCCGGTCCATGTCGACCCCCTCTTCCAGCAGCACGAGGGCCTCGGACATGTAGGGCATCAGGATCCGGTTGACGAGGAAGCCGGGGCAGTCGCGCACCACGATCGGCGTCTTGCCGATCTTCTTCGCCAAGGCCACCAGGGTCACCACCGTCTCGTCGCTGGTCTGCTCCCCCCGGACGACCTCCACCAGCGGCATCCGATCGACGGGGGAGAAGAAGTGCATCCCGGCGAACCGCTCGGGGTGCGGCCAGGCTTTCGCCAGCCGGGTGATCGAAATCGTCGACGTGTTCGTCGCCAGCAGGGCATCCGGCCGCATCACGCCGGCCAGCTCGGAGATGATTTGCGTCTTCAGCTTCTCGTTTTCCGTGACCGCCTCGATCACGAGGTCGCATTCCGAGAACGATTGCCGCGACGTGGTCCCGGTCAACCTGGAGAGCATATCGGCGAGATCGCTCGGCTTGGCCCGGCCAATCGCAACCCGATCCTCGACGACCCGCCGAGCACGCTTCATCCCGTCCTCGACCCGGGTATTGTCCACGTCCACCATCGTGGCGCGGACCCCTCGACGGGCGTGTGCCGTGGCGATCCCCGCCCCCATCAGGCCGGCGCCGAGCACCCCGACCGTATTGATCGGCAGGGGCTTCACCTGGGGATCGTCGACCCCCGTCTCGCGCTGCAACCGGGTGGAGTTGAAGAACTGCGCGACGAGATTCGACGCGATCGGCGTGCCGAGCACTTCGAGAATCCCGGCCTGCTCGATCGCCAGGCCTTCGTCGAGTGGGCGGTTGACGCCGTCTCGGACGGCCCGCAGGGCGATCAGCGGGGCGGGATATTTCCCCTGGGTCTTGGCCATGACCGCCCCTTCCGCGAGGGCGAAGGCGAAGTTGAATTGATCTTCGCTCAGGCCCAGCGGCTGCGACCGTCGGCGGCGAAGCTCGGTCCACTCCCCCGTCTTGTGGGTCTCCTCGATCAGATATTTGGCCTCGTCGAGGAGCTTGTCTTCCGGCACGGCGTCGAAGACCAGGCCGATTTCGGCGGCCTTGCGCGCATCCACCGGCTCGCCGGTGGTGATGATTTCGAGGGCCGCGTTGATGCCGATCAGCCGGGGGAGGCGCTGCGTCCCCCCCCAGCCGGGGATGAGGCCGATCTTCACTTCCGGCAGGCCGATCTTGACCTGGGGGATGTCGGCGGCGAGCCGATAATCGAGCGCCAGCACCAGCTCGGTCCCCCCCCCCCATGCAGGCCCCGTTGATGAGCGCCACCGGGGGAAACGGGAG
>CALKTZ010000690.1 GCA_937997355.1 uncultured Planctomycetales bacterium
TGGTCGACCGGATGCAACTGGATCTTGATCCCCGGCTCCGGCTTGCCGTCGACGAGGATCTTCCCGGATGCCGGGTATCGCATCGGCCGGCCGGCGTCCTCCCCGTTGCAGGCGGGGAGAATCAGCAGGAGGGCGATGACCAGGATTTGACTCGGACATCGTCCGAGGCGTGAGAAATCGGCGTTGGCGTTCATCGGCTTGCCGTCCCCCCGTTCGGGTTGCGGGGCTCGTCGTCCGTCGGAAAATCGAAGCGGACGACGTGGGGCAGCTTCTCGACGTTCCCCGCGACATCCTCGGAGTGGGCGCGGATCTCGACGCCCCCCTTGCACCCCGTTGCGCCGTCCAGCTCGATCTCCCATTCGTCGAACTTGCCGCGGACCGAACGGGCCGCTTGCCCGTTGACGACGACACGCGCCACCGCGCCATTCTCGGAAGCGGTGCCGGAGACGAGGAGCCGCCCCGAGGAGACCGGCGAGATCCGGGTGATCGCCGTGGCGGGGGGGAGGTCGTCCACCGGCTTGAGGTTCTCCTCGTAGCCGTCGCCGGGGGCGGTCACGCCTCCCCAGGGGTGGAAGATGGAGTGGGAGCGGATCAGGTGCATTTCGAGGTCTTTGTAGACGTGATTCCGGGTATTGGAGCGCCAGAGGCCGTATTCGCAGTCGTAGATCGACATCCTGTGGACCTGCACGGTGGGCGCCCCGGCATGGAACGGCCAGTGGCAGTTCCAGAGCTTGGTGTCTCGGATTGCGAACGGATGGCCGCGATCGCACGTCTCCGGACTTCACGTCCTCATACTTGTCGTCGTCGCGGGCGATCCCCTTGAAGCCGCCGAGGTTGATGCCGAACCGCCGGTGGCAGTGGGCCTCGTTCCCCTCGAATCGGACGAACGGCAAGGTGCGGATGTCGACGAGCTTGTCCGAGCCGTCGGGCTGCTGGATGTGGAGCACGGGGTCGAAGTCGGCCGTCTTGCGCACCTCGAAGCGATAGCCGTACTGGTCGCACTCGGCGGCGACGTTGCGGGTGAACGTGTTCAGGCTGTTGGCCCACCAGAAGCCCGAGCCGTCGTTGTGATCGAACGGCAAGACCTGATTGGGGAGCGGCCGGCCCAGGCACGCCTGGACGGCCAGGTTCCGGTCGAGGACGTTGTAAATCTCGGTGCCGTCTTCCAGGAAGAAGCCGTGGCCGACGCTCCGGTAGCCGACGCAGTCGCGCACGACCAGGTAGTTGGTGCCGTGGATCGTGATCCAGCGATTGGCGCTGTCCCAGATCGACGCGCCGACGACCGACGACCCCCGCATCGAGTTGCCGGCCAGGTGGAAGTGGAGGCTGTAGCGGCCGAGCACCCCTTCCTTGCCGAGATGGCGGAACTCGGCATAGGAGATCGACCCGGTCGACCGCTTGTGGTACATGACGTGCCCGCGCACCCCCTTCGGGTCGGCCGATTCGATCACCACGTTGCGGCTCAGGTTGGCGACCTCGCCCCGGTAGTCCTCGATCACGCGATGGTCGAATTTCAGCGGGGCGTCGAGGTGGATCGTCGGGATCCCGTTGAATGGCGAGTTCTCGACCTTCGTGAGCGTCCGCTCCTCGGTCGACGGGCTGTCCTTCACGCTGTCGGTGTAGGTGCCGCCGTAGCCCAGGTGGCGGGTGGTGCCGGTGAGGATGATGCGGTCGCCGGGCTTCCACCCCGGCACCGGCTCGTTCAGGAAGGCGAGGGCCTCGCCGACGTTCGCCGTGCGCTGGAGCTTCACCCAGGTCCGGGGCATGGGCGCGCCGTGGAACTCCATCCGGCCGCCGCAGGAGACGATCGCCGGGAACGACTCCTTGTTCATCCCCTCGATGTACGTCAGCCGGATTCGGGCCGTCCGCCCGGCGGGGATGGGGGCATCGGCCGTGCCGACTTCGAGCGTGGCGACGGGGGCAGTCGCCGCCGCCGGCTCGGGCTTTGGCCGGGGCTCGGCGGTCTTGGCGGCGTGGAGGGCGCATTCGAAGCCCTCCTCCGTGACGTCGTTTCCCGGCTGGACGCGGAGCAGCCCGACATCGAGCCGGGTGTCGCGATCGGCCGCGAACCGGAGCACCCCCGAGACGTGGACGGCGCGGATCATCGCCGGGGAATCCACGTCGTAGAGGACGCGATGCCCCTCGCGGACGAGGACCCGATCGCCGGCCGCCGGCACGCGGCCGTTCTCCCAGGTCGTCGCCGCCGACCACGACCCGCTCCGCGACGATTTGACCAGCGGCGGCTCGGCGGCCCCCGCCCCGATCGTCGCGACGACCAACGCGCATACGATGGAATGAATCATGATGTCAGATTCTCGATGTTCCTTCTTGTTCGAAATCCGTTCGGCGCATGCCCCGGAGATCACGCCGAAACGCCTGGATTCTGATCGGCGAGGGTCTCACGACCTCGCCGAAAGGGCCGACCGAAGGTCTCCCTTGCCGGGCTCACCGCACGGTCCCGCGAAAAATGGGACAGGCACGGCGCTTCGCTCCGAGCCAGTCCCGTTTTCGCTCCGGTTCTCGGTATGGCGGGGACAGGCACGTCACTGCGTTCCGAGCCAGTCCCCTTTTCGCTCCGGCCTCGACTTTTTCAGAACGAGTCGGCGCTGAGGACCTCGCCCTGGGCGCGGGTGGCATACGCCAGGTAGACGGAGCGGCTGATCGTTTCCTTGAGGAACTTGACCGAGCCGTCGCAGGCCACGGCGTTGATGCCGCCGGGATGGAAGGAATAGGCACCGTTCCAGCCGTTGTGGCAGTTGATCACGCAGGGGCCGTCGTAATCCCAGCCGTCGGTGCAGTCGATCTTGCAGTTGCCGACCGGCGTCTTCCCCTTGAACGTCACCAGCCGCATGCTCATGTAGCCCCCCCAGGCGCCCGTCTCGAAGTAGGCGTTCGTGACGGCGTCCGAGGCGAACGACTTCACGAGCTTGTTGCGGCTGTAGTAGTCGGGCTTGGAGGCGACCTCGTAGGCGAGCATCGTGTTCGAGGTCCCGTCGGTGATCGCGGCGAGCGGGGTCTGCCTGGTCCACTGGAGCGCCGAGGCGAGTTCCGGGTCGTCGGAATACCAGGCCGGCACCACCGTCCGGGCCGTGAAATAGTCCGAACGCGCCGCCGATCGGTTCATGTCGAGGATGTAGCCGACGTCGAGATCGGGGATGCCCTGGACCGTCGCGCCGCCTCGCGGGGACGACGGGCAGATGAAGGCCGAGATGGTCGTCTTCACGGCCGTCTGGTTGGCCCAGTTGGTGAACGTCCAGGAGAAATTATAGGAGTCGTAGATCTGGCGCTGTTCGAGGTACGCCAGGATGCGGGTCGACCAGCCGCTCTTGAAGCTGGAGGCGTTGCCGGGGCCGAAGCCGTAATAGAGCGCCCCCGGCGGGAGGCCGCCGTTGGAGCTCTCGTAATTGTGCATCGCCAGGCCGATCTGCTTCAGGTTGTTGGTGCACTGGATGCGTCGGGCCGCCTCGCGGGCCGACTGCACCGCGGGCAGCAGCAAGGCGATGAGCACCGCGATGATGGCGATGACGACGAGCAGCTCGATCAGCGTGAAACCAAACCGACGTCTCGAAGCGAGGCGATTCCTGACCATGTTGATTGATTCATCCTGTGGGAGATGCGGCAGGGGTGACGATCGGCGGGGAAGGTTTAGCAAACCGCGTGCCTTGAAGAAATTCGTTCGCAACAGCCGAAACTCCTAAGAGTTGCGACATCATGACCGTATTGGGTCCGGCACCGGGCGATCAACGATTCACCGCGGATGGCGATTTTCTGATCCAGACCACCAAATTTGCGAACCGAATTTTATTGAGATGAAGTCTCAATATCAATTGTGTGGTAAGAGGTGATATCGTGACAATTGTTGAGGTCGACGGATTTGGCCCCTTCCCCTGGGATTTCCTATCGATTGGCCAGCCAGCCTTTGATGCGATCTTCCAGATTTGCAATGTCTTCCCGACAAAGCCTCCGTATACGGCCGTAGCGGGAAGCGGCTTCCTCAGCTAGCTTTCCACGGCCTTCTCCGGGAAAGTCGAGAACATTTCGCCGTCCGGCGTACGGGAGGAAGTAGTGTTCCTTGGGGTTTCCTTCCGCTCGGATTGCCTTCCAGTTCCAATCCCGAGGGAGATCCTGTTGACCCGCGAGGAGCCAGACTTCCAGCTCCTGCCAGGCATTTTCCGCGAAGAAGGCCTGACCCTGCCTGATAATTCCATTCGCCTGCTCTTCGAGTCGGCGCAGGGATGCCTGACGGTTTTCGTCCCCATCGCGATCGACACATAACAGGAACAGGTCAATCGGCCGGTGCCGTTCGATGACAGCCTTGATCATGTCCCATTTCAGGACATGACCAATGCCGCGAAAGCGCGGCTGTTGGCAAATTCTGATCTTGGCCCTCGGCCGCCCCAGGTGCGTCATCATCACTTCGATGATCGGCTGAAGTATGTATTGATCTCGGACGGGATCTTCGGGGATCACCAGGACGTTCATGAGGTGTTCTCGCGCCTTCCTCTGGAGATCACACCGAAGATCCGGCGGTAATGCTGTCGGGGGCCGGATCGTTGAGGAAATCCAGCGTATCCTCGAACCAACTCGACGCATGAAGGAGCGAGATGCTCTGATCTCGAATCACTTCCGCCGCGCCGGGGATGCCGAGGATTTCCTTGATCTTCGCGTCGGGATGATCGGGGAGCCGGTAGACGATCGACGTGCTTTTCAAGGATTCTTCGCTCAGGAATTGCAAGAGCAAGGGGGAATGGCTCGTCGCCACGATCTGGATGTTCTTCCTTGCGGCCTGATGCTCGATCAGGTCGAGCAACAAGCCGAGGCGGGCGGGATGAATGCCGTTTTCCAACTCCTCGATGAAGTAGAAGGATGCCGGCGAGGGCCCGAGCAGGGCGGCGAGGATCGCCAGGAAGCGGAGTGTGCCGTCCGATGCGCTGAGCGCCGAGATGCTCCGATTGTGTTTCTCGTGAATCCTGAGGAGGATTTTCCCGGTGATGTCTTCATCGAAGCTGAGATCGTGGACGTCCATCGGCGTCAGCCTTCGGACCCACTCCATCAGGGCCGCTTTCTTCGACGGCTCGTCGCAAATCGCCGCCAGCACGGAGGAGAGGTTTTCCCCCCGATCACCCAGGGTCGTCTGGCCGGGGAGCGCGGGGATGCGCATCTGCGTCGGCGACAGATCGAGGAAACGGAAAGAGGCGAAGCCGTCTCGCACGTTCCGGGCGATCGCCGATGCTAGCGGCGATTTCAGGGCGACCTCGCGATTCTTCTCCGCAAGCTGTCCGAGGCCGGGGATATCGGTTTGCGGGAAGTCCTCGAATTCGTCCGGCTTGGCGGGATCGTCCCACACGCGATGAACGAGGCGGCTCCGATCCACGCTCGGGATCGTCGCCAGGTAAACCCCTCGATCGCCGCCCGCCAAAGTGACGCTCAGCTCCTCTTCCTTGAGGTAAAGATCCAATCGCGATGGATGGAGGGGATGTTGCCGGGCGGCGACCTCCATCGAGTAGTCATACTCCAGGATCGTGATCCTTTGCGACGTCCGTTCCTTGGAGAGGCCGAAGGGGAGTTTCATCTTGAGGATGAAGGAATCGGCGCCGTCATGAATGATTTCGCGAGGTCCTCCTCGAATTCCGCTCCAGACTCGCTCACCGCCAACCCCGAACTTCTCCCCCATGATGTCCGCCAGTGGATATCCCCGGCCGATCCCGTGAAGGAACTGAAAGGCGTCCCGGATATTGCTCTTCCCGGAGGCGTTCGCGCCGATGAGGACGGTCAGACGGCCCAATGATAGGGTGGCGTCCCGGAAATTCTTGAAATTCTTGAGCGTCAAGGACTCGATCATCGGTCACCGGACCAATCGGGCTGACGATGTGATTTGGGACGTTCTGCCGGTCTTGAAATTCGGTTCTCGCAGCTTTTCGATTGGGCCGATTATATCCATGTTAGCATTCCATTTCCGACCAAAATACCCCTGCATTTTCCTTTGCGTCGGCGTCGTGTAAGATAAACGCTTTGTGAACGCCGGTGGATCTTTCGCGGAAGTCGGGTCATGGATGCACTAAGGGGCTGCCCGGGGTTTCGTGGCGCGTGGCGAGGCACGCGGCGCGATGCGCTGCGCGCGGGCGCCTTGAGTCTCCTGGGGATGGGACTTCCCACGTATCTCAGGGCTCGGGCGGAGACCGCCGCGCCGTCCGCGTCCGGGTCGATCGCCGGGGGGCTGAGCCCCTCGACGTTCGGCCGGGCCAAGTCGTGCATCATCCTCTTCATGTGGGGAGGCCCCGCGCAGCAGGAGACGTGGGACCTCAAGCCCGATGCCCCCGACAAGATCCGGGGGGAATTCCGCCCGATCCCGACGAGCGTGCCGGGGATCTCGATCTCCGAGCATTTCCCCATGCTGGCGGCCCGCGCGCATCGGCTGGCGATCCTCCGGTCGGTCCATCACGCCGATGTCAACCATACCACCGCCACCCACGAATTGCTCACCGGACGCCCCGCCCCCCGCAATTCGGGGGACCAGATGGGGGACGATTGGCCCCACTACGGCGCGGTCCACGCCATGCTCCACAAGGGGAAGGAACGGACGGTCCTCCCCCCGTTCGTGCAGATGCGCCCCACCGTGCCGGACGGCGCGCCCCGGTTCGTGGAATCGAGCCACGGCCAGGGGGCCGGCTGGCTCGGCCCCGCCC
>CALKTZ010000691.1 GCA_937997355.1 uncultured Planctomycetales bacterium
TCCAGAAATCGACGTCCTTATGCTCCCGGTCGCGACATCTCGCTCCCCGAGGGAGATTTGAGATCTCGAAAAAGTCACGGAGCCTGGAAGCAGGTCATTCCCGATGGAACGAGTGAATTCAAACGATTCCCCTCTTACACCAGAACATTCCCCTCAAAATGGAGAACAAGTCGTCGAGAGAATTTGGCCGGACGTTGATGTCAGGATTCAACATGCCAATCCGGATGTTTCCCCATTGAGAACGGGCGCCACGGAAGACGAGGCCCTTCTCAATCGTGAAGTGCCGAAAGTTCCCAGGCCGATCGTCCCCGATCTCGCGGCGTTCACCCACACCGATTCGTGGCGTGTGATGCGGATTCAGGGAGAATTCGTTCACGGGATCAATTCGCTGGCCAATGTAGGGGCCGCGATCACCGTTTTCGGTTCGGCACGGTTCCCCAAAACGCATCCCATGTACGACGCGGCCCGCAAATTGGGCCGGATGCTTGCCGAATCGGGCTTCGCGGTCATCACGGGGGGCGGTCCCGGGATCATGGAGGCCGCGAATCGAGGGGCCTATGAAGTGGGCGGGCATTCGATCGGCTGCAATATCGAGTTACCCTTCGAACAATCGGGTAATAAGTACACGACCGTCTCGATCAATTTTCGCTATTTCTTCGTCCGCAAGACGATGTTCGTGAAATACTCGAACGGGTTCGTTATTTTTCCGGGGGGATTCGGGACCCTGGACGAGCTCTTCGAAGCCCTCACCCTCGTCCAAACTCGTAAGATCAACCGCTTCCCAATCGTCCTCTATTGCTCGAGTTACTGGAACGGGCTCCTGGAGTGGGTCAAAAATACCCAGCTTGCCGAAGGGACGATCTCTCCCGAAGACCTGAATTTGCTGGTCGTCACCGACGACCTCGAAGAAGCGCGCAAGGTGATTGTGGACTGCTACAAGACCAGTTGCTGGACGACGTGGAAGCGTTCCGTGGGCGCGAAGATGGATGCCGACCCGCCGGGTGCTCCCGCAACCGCCCCTTCCCCCGCCAAATTCGACGCGGAATGAATGAGGTGGCGGCTTTTGGTGGGCGGAATCGCTTGCTCCCAGCCCCATCCCCACGAAACAATGGTGCGGTCATGAGCAATTGCCGCAAATCCTTCGAAGAGTTTGCGGCCTTGCCTCGATCCTCGGAAGTATTGCCTATCTTGAGCGACCCTTTTTGGCGGAGACCTCGGCCGTGACCCGTCCCAACGGCGAAGACCGCGGAACGATATTTGAACCGGCCTTCTCAAACCTGGAGCAAACCCTCCAGGCAGCGGGGCCGTCGGCCACTCT
>CALKTZ010000692.1 GCA_937997355.1 uncultured Planctomycetales bacterium
GCTGATTATTTCGCTCGGCATCGAACCGCTCGTCCTCCATGTGGATCCGGCTCAGGTCGACCGGCTGCTCGTCAACCTCCTGAGCCATGCGGTCAATCAAACGCAGGATGGGGGGCAAATTACGCTCCTGGCGGAACGGTCTGGGGGAAGTGCCGTCATCAGGGTTTCGGCCGGCATGGAGGTTTCCGAGGAGTGGCTTCCTTACGTTTACGAGGTTGTTTCCGATGTGCCGAACTCGATGGACCGATCTCACCAATCCGGCCTGGGAATGGGGCTGGCCCTGGTGAAATTGGTGTCCGAGTTGCACGGCGGCCGCGCGGAAGTTTCAAACGAAGGGCCGGGCAAGGGGAGTTTGTATTCGGTGACTCTACCGCTCCATGCGAATTCAACGGCAAAAGACATCGAAGCGGAATCGTTTCCAGGGAGCGATGCGAAGGGGAGTCACGTCCTGGTCGTCGACGACAATGTCGATAGCGCCATGAGCATGACGATGGTTCTGAAGGTTTCGGGATACGAAGTCCAAACGGTTTACGATGGCGAGGCCGCGCTCGACGCCGCCCTGAATCAGCCCCCCGCGGCGATCCTCCTGGACATCGGCCTCCCCGGGCGTGACGGCTACGAGGTTGCCGAGGCGCTCCGGCGCGACCCGCGATGTCGGGAGACATTCATCGTCGCCCTGTCGGGCTACGGCCAGGAAGAGGATCGGCGGCGATCCCGCGAGGCGGGTTGCGACGCTCATCTGGTCAAGCCGGTGAATGTCGACGAGCTCCTGAAAATGCTCGCCACTGCCAGGCACCCAGACGCCGGCAAGAATTGAATCGATTCAAATGAGACTTCTCGCGGGCGAGCGGCTTGTGCTTCGCCCGTTGCCGGGAATGCCTTGCCCGTGTTGCCGATGCAATTGTTCGGATATCATCGTGATTCCATCCGAGGTCGCCGGACTGTGCCCGGAGGCTGTATGAGTGCGAGGCATCGCTAATCTAGAGGAACTCTTCCCATGTCGAGTCAAGTCCAGGATTCGTCGGCCGCGTTGGATGTGTCGCGGCGAGGTTTTGTGGTGACCTCCCTGGCGGCGGGTTTCGCTCTCGCGGCTCAGCCGGTTTCGGCCCAGAAGATCGAGACCAACACCGAAGGTCTTGAGGCCGGGGAGGTCAAGATCCCCGTGGCCGACGGCACGGTGCCGGCCTATCGGGCGATGCCGGCCGGCGGCGCCGGCCCTTTCCCGGTCGTCCTCGTCGTCCAGGAAATCTTCGGGGTCCACGAGCATATCAAGGACATTTGCCGGCGGTTCGCCAAGCTCGGCTATTATGCGATCGCCCCCGAGCTCTACGCCCGGCAGGGGGATGTTTCGAAGATCCAGGACTTCAAGGAGATCATCAGCAAGGTGGTTTCCAAGGTCCCCGACGCCCAGGTGATGTCGGACCTCGACGCCGCCGTGGCTTATGCAAAGGCATCCGGAAAAGGCGATGTTTCCAGGCTGGGCATCACCGGATTCTGCTGGGGTGGCCGCATCGTCTGGCTTTATTCGGCGCACAATCCGAACGTGAAGGCGGGGGTTGCCTGGTACGGCCGACTCATCACGGATCGGGATGAGCTTCATCCCAAGAACCCGATCGACATCGTGGAATCGCTCCATGCTCCCGTGCTCGGGCTCTACGGCGAGGCCGATCAGGGGATTCCGGTCGAGAGCGTCGCCAAGATGCAGGAGGCCCTCAAGAAAGCGGGCAAACCGTCTCAGATCATCCTCTATCCCGACACCCCGCACGCGTTCTATGCCGATTATCGCCCCAGTTTTCGTCGCGAACAGGCCGCCGACGGCTGGAAGCGCCTGCTCGATTGGTTCAAGAAGAATGGAGTCGCCTGATCTCCGGGCCTTCGAATCTTCGCTCTCGATCGTGAAGCGGTGAAGCCACTCGGCCGATGCGAGAACTGCGCGTCGGCCGAGCCTCACCGAAGAACGGATTCGCGGCCCTTCGCCCGCCCCATCTCCATCCCTGGAGCCCTCGGGATTGCCTCGATCGGCTTCCCCGGAGGTCCGACATTCCGTTCGGGCTCCCTTTCCGTCACTCGCGAGGCGCCGCGTCGCGCGGGACATACCTCCTACGGGGAGACGCTGCATCGCGTCCGGGCGTATGTCCCTTCTCTGCCGATTCGGGACGGGAACGTGGGGTCGGCGGTTGAATTCGGTTCGGTCGAGTTCTCAGCAAGCACCGCGGCCGGAGATGACCGCGGGGACGGTGCGGACCAGGAGAGAGAGGTCCAGAGCGAGGTTGCGCCGGGCGATGTATTCGAGGTCGAGGCGGACCTGCTCTTCAAAGGGGAGTTCGGCCCGTCCGCTCACTTGCCAGAGGCAGGTGAGCCCCGGCAGGACGGCCAGACGTTGAAGATGCCATTCGTTATACAGGGCGACTTCCGAGGGGAGGGGGGGGCGAGGTCCGACCAGGCTCATCTCGCCTCGGAGCACGTTGATCAACTGCGGCAGCTCGTCGAGGCTCGTCTTGCGAAGGAGCCGGCCGATCGGCGTAATCCTCGGGTCTCGCTTCACCTTGAAGGTGATGCCGTCCGGGCCGTGGACATTCTGGGCCGCCAACGCGGCCCGGAGGGCCTCGGCGTTCTGGACCATGGACCGAAACTTGTAGCACCAGAACGGAATTCCATCCCGACCGATCCGCCTCTGACGAAAGAAGACGGGGCCGCCATCGTGCAGCTTGATCAGGCAGGCTACGACCGCGATCAGCGGGGCCAGGGCGACCAGCGCCAGGGTGGTGATCGTGAGGTCCAAGGCCCGCTTGACGATTTCAGAGGAGGAAGGAGTGGAAACCAGGCGGTCGAGACCATTCGATTGTCGGGGGATGCCTTGGGTCTTTACGCTAGCCATGGAATTCATCATTTTTCAATTTAAGCCATGAAGTCGGAGGATTCGTGACTGATTACGTGCTGGCGTTCATGCATTCGCTACGTACATATAGCCCGACAGGACCCGGTTTTGCACGTCGTTTTTTCGAGTGATGCGATTGATCAACATTCCGCGGGCGAAATGGCGACGGAGTGCCCAAAACAGCACATAGCTTTTCCAAATTGTTAGCGGCATGATGCCGACAGGAATCATCGACTGTCGGTCGCCGGCATGGCGGAAAGGTGGGCCGCGAAGGCAATGAACCGATTTCTCGCCAAATTAAAGCATCCAGGGAAATATCCCCTGATCGTCGCGCACCGCGGCGATTCGTTTTTCGCGCCGGAGAACACCCTGGAAGCGGCGAGGAGGGCTCGCGGGGCGGCCGATGCCTGGGAACTGGATGTCCAGCTGAGCCGGGATGGGGTTCCGATCGTCCTCCACGACGATTCTCTGGCCCGGACGACCGATATCCGGGAGCGGTTCCGGGACGATCCTCGCGGGGAGGATCAATTTCTGGTCAGCGATTTCGATGCTGGCGAAATCGGTATGCTCGACGCAGGCTCCTGGTTCGTGTCGGACACGATTCGGGCGCGATCGGCCCGGGCATTCGGCACGATCGATCGGATCGATGCGGCGAGCCGGTCTCTCTTCGAGTCGGGAGAAGTGCGCATCCCGCTTCTCGTCGATGCGTTGCGGCTGACGGCGAAGCTTGATTGGCTGGTGAACGTTGCGGTCTTGAACGCGATCGCCGAAACCGAGACGGCGGACCGTGTCTTGGTCTCGTCGTTCGACCATCGGATTGTGGCGGCCCTCGTCCGAGCAAAGCCCGACCCCGGGCTGGCCTTCGGCCTCCTGGCGGATTCGCCGCTCTGGGAGCTTCCGCGTTATGCGTCGGAGCTTGTGGGCGCATCGACGGTGCATCTCTCCGCGGAAAGCCTGGGAGCGGGATCGGTCGAGCATCGCCGACGGCGCGACCAATCCGCGCTGGCGTCCCGGGAAGTCGAATCGCTCAATGCTGGAGGGGTTCCCGTCCTGGTTTACACCGTGAATGAGCACGGCCCGTCGAGCCTGGCGAGCCGGTTGGCGGGAATCGGGGTGGCCGGGCTCTTCACCGATGACCCGTGTGGCATGAGGCGTTCGTTCGAGGCTCTGACGTGAAAATCGGCCGCCAGGGAGCCTGAAAACCCCGCAGGCGGCCGATTCATCCTGGAGCAGGCATACTTCCGGGAATGACATTGGCCCGGTTCGGTGGCCGACTAGGGGATTCTCAGGGCGCACCAGACGCCCGAAGGATGGTAGCGCGCGTCGGCCGGTCGGACCGCGAGGCGTTCCCATTCCTCGACTGTCCAGATCACGATTTGGGCCGGATATCCATTGATTTTCCAATAGGTCGCAATTCTTTCACGTTCTTCGGAGAAGGAGAGTTTTCGGAATGGGCGAATACGCCGAGCGGATTGTTTAATATGTGTCTGCCTCATAACTTGTTTCTCTCGAATGATCTCGTCGGACGGGGGAGATCACGCTTCATGCACGGAAATCCTGGAGAACGAGAATTGCCGCCGGACGAAGTCCAAGGAAATCGGCCGGATATTCGCGGAGCCCTCTGATTTTTCGCTTCACATGGGAATTGGCCATCTCGGTTTCGCATAACGAGTTCTGACTCGATCATGCAAGGATTCCTTGCGACCTTCGGGCAATCCGGATTTTTTTCCTCCCCCAATGAAACAGTTGAGCGTTCGCGAGAGTATCCGAGTTGTCGTTCAACTCCCGGCGAACGGTTGCGGGTATTCAAACTCGTTGCGGGCGCATCGATGGTTTCTTGGCGCTCTTGGGTTGTCGGGTTGCGATTGGCCGATCCCGACTTCTAGAATCCCAGTCGAGATCGGAAGCCCCGATTGATCGTGAAATGAAGTCCATTTCAGGTAAACAGGTTAGAGAATTGATAAGGTCTGATCGGATCCATGAGCGAGCAGAATATTTCCGATCCCAAATTGTCACGTTACTCGACACCGCCCGCTGGAATGAGCCGCCCACCACGATCGAGCTTTCATCTTCTATTGAGACTATGCCATAAAAAACCAGTCCGGCAAGTATTCGGACAATAAAGTTGTCGTTTTCGATGGGTTATAGGTTTCCTGGCACCTATGTCGCTCGGCGTTCTGGTCGGATCCGACGAGACGAACCATAAGGGCAGGGGCATTGAGACTAGGGGATGAGGGGACATTTGGGGGTGTATGATGAGGGGTAGCGACGGATGATCGCGACACATGGTTTAACAAAACGATATGGGGAGACGGTCGCGCTCCGCCGGTTGACCCTGGAAGTGCATGCCGGGGAAGTGTTCGGTCTGCTCGGGCCGAATGGCTCGGGTAAGACGACCATGATCCGGCTGTTGCTGGGCTTGATGCGGCCGACCGAGGGGAACGCCTCGATCGGCGGATTCGACTGCTGGCGCCAGAGCCTGGATGTGCGCCGGATGGTCTCGTTCCTGCCCGGCGAGCTCCGGATGTACGGATCGATGAAGGGGATCGACCTGCTGAGGTTCCTCTGCGATCTCCGGGGCGGGGTCGGGCTGGACCGCGCGGTTGCGATCGCCGACCAGATCATGAAGCTGGACCTTCGGCGGCGGATTCGCGCCTATTCCACCGGGATGAAGCAGAAGCTGGCGCTGGCGCAGGCCTTTGCCGATCCGGTCGACATTCTGATCCTCGATGAGCCGACCTCGGCGCTCGATCCCTCGGCCCGGAACGACGTGCTCGAACTCGTCCGAGCCGCCCGGTCTCAGGGGCAGACGGTGATCTTCTCGGGGCACGTCCTTGCGGAAGTCGAGAAGATTTGTGACCGGGTCGCGATCATGCGCAAGGGGAAGCTGATGCACATCGAGGACATGCACGCCCGCCGCGCGTTGCGCATGCTCCTCCTCCGTTTCCAGGATGATGTACTTCCCGATATTCCCGAGCATCTGAATCTCTCGCTCAAGGAGCGGGACGGGGAGACGTTCCTGTTCGAGCACCTCGGCGAGCTCCCGGATCTGCTCAACTGGCTGGCGGCCGCGCCGATCGCCGACGTCGCGATCGGGACGGAAGACCTCCACAGCCTCTACGAACGCTATCACAGCCCCGACATCGTCGACGAAGAGGAGATGGCCTGATGTGGTCCTTCTGGGCCCTGTTCCGCAAGCATTTGCACGAATCGAAATGGATGCTCGGGTTCTCCGCACTGGTCCTCTTTGTGCTCGGATGGCTCTTCGTTTGGGACATCTCGATCCACCAGGCCGAGATCCAGAAACTCCTCGCGATGACGCCGGAGCAGGCCAAGAATCTCTCGGCGGATGACGCCAGGAATCTCGGGAGATTCCGCTTCATGAAGAGCATGGGGCTGGACAAGCAGGCCGTATCGGTCACATTCATCGTCCCCGCCTGGAAGCGGATGCCGCTGTTCTGGCTGCTGATTGCCCTCTGGTCGATCAGCCGAGGATCGATCGCCGTCGCCGCCGAGATCGAGCGCGGGACGCTCGACATGATCCTCTCCCGCCCGGTCTCGCGGTTCAGCTATCTGACGTCGCAAGTCCTGTTCGGCCTGTTCGGCCTGTTCTTCCTGGCGGCGGCGCTCGTCGCCGGGACTTGGATCGCGGCGCGATTCAACGTCCTCCACGAGCCCCCGACGCTCCAGCAGCTCTGGAAGCCGGCCCTGAACCTCGCCTTCCTGGGCTTGCCGATCTTCGGCTATACCCTGCTGGCCTCGGCGATCGACTATGCGCGATGGCGGCCCAACCTGATCGGGTCGATCCTGACCCTCGGCAGCTTCATCGCTCAGGTCATCGCGGGGCTCGATGCCCTGAAAGGGACAACCTGGAAATTATGGTTGGAGCGGATCGCCCTGCCCAACGCGTTCGATCCGGTCGATGCCGTGGGGAAGATGGAGACCTTCAACCTGCACCTCGGCATCCTGGGAGGGATCGGCGCGGCGTTCATCATCGTCGCCTACGTTGCGTTTCTGATCCGCGACCTCCCCGCCAACGGCTGAGGTTGAACGGGAAGGAACGGACGAGGGAAATCATCACGACCGATCATTTGTGACTGACGGTGGCCAGACCCTTCGGGCCGACCTGATCGAACGGCTTTTCGACGGGCGTTGCGAAGCTGTTGTCGTGCGCCAAAAGTCCGAGATCGCCGACGAAGAAATCCGCGGCATTGGCGACGCGAAGGTTGAAGACGGGTTGGGTCTTGGCGGTCTCGACGGAGCGGACGGTGACGGTCCCCCCGGCCGCGCGGAGTACGTCCCCTGGTTCGAGGTCGCGGGCCATCGCCCACCCCCGGCCCACCTTCCAGAACCGGTGGATGCCGGTCGGGAAGATGGCTTCGTCAGACCCTTCCACCGCGATCTTGAGGGTCTCCTTGGGCGGATTGTGAAAGATGTTGACGACGGGGTTGAACACCATGCCCCCGGTGGTTGTATCCTGCGTCAGGACGAGGTCCCCCTCGCGGATGGTCTCGATCGGCCGGAGACCATCGATGGTCCGGACGGGAGTTCCCGCCGCGAAGCAGGATGCCATCCGGACAAACCGGACGGCAATCACTTCGGAGACGACTACCGGAATGGCCGGTTGGTGGTATTCGAGCGGGACATCCTCGGTCACCGTGGGAGTTGGCTGCGTCGTCGATTGTGCAACGGGCGAGAGACGACCAAACAAATCCCTTGTCCACCGGTCCCAGGCTTCGGGATCATCGCCAAGGTCGGCACCGGTCGTATCGGCGAGGACCTGGCGAGCTTTCCGGTTGAGATCACGAATCGGTGCGTTGTAGGATTCGATCTGCTGCACATCGTTCTTGAGCTTCTGATCGGCAAGCTGGGCAGACATTTGGCTATCGAGAATCATCTGCCCAAGCGGGATCTCCATACGGTCTTCAATGGTGCCATAGACTCGGCCCATATCTACGTTCTCAGCAGTATATGTCAGATTATTATTAGTATTCATGATGTTTCTTATGGCAGAATTGACATTCTGCGCCGGGAGTCCAGCGTGAATGAGCTCCGATGAAAGCGCCGCCGCTCCCTTTGCGGTGAACCCCAGCGATGGGAGCAGATTGGGGCTAGGACGGATCCCGACCAAAGCGAGTGCAGTGGATGCTTCCGTTGGGCTGAGTTGCCCGGAGCTTGAGCCGAACGGTATACGCATACCGAACAAAGCTGAGTATCTATCGATGAGGCGTGTTACAACCGGCAGCCCGTTTGCATCGTAACTATAGGTATCGTTCGGCTGCGGGACGAAGTTGGGGATCCCGCTGGGCGTGTACAATCTCCTGAAATTCTTGTCCGTCCCCTTCACGAAGAGTTCGCCTGGCGTGTCCACTCCTGCCGTGTGTCGGACTTCGTACTCGATCGGCTTGCGGATGAGCAAGACGAGCACCTCGACGAAATCGCGCGGGTCGCGCCGCTTCAGGTGCTCGACCGAGCGCCGCTTGACCTCGGCCGATCGCCCGTCGACGGCGAGCATGGCGAGGGCCTTCGAGGCATAAGGCGAGTCGATCCGGCCGAACAGCTCGACCGCCACTTCCTGCCGCCGAGCATCGCCCCGCGCGAAGGTCGCCCAGATCATCGGCACCGCCGCCGGGTCGCCGATCGCGTCGAGTGCGGCCTGGGCCTTCTCGCGATCCTCGGCCTTCTTGCTCGAAAGCTCACTCCGGAGCTTCTCGAGGATCGGCTTCCAGTGCTTGTCGGCCTTGGTCTGGATCTCGGCCATCTCGCGCTCGGCGGCGAGCTGCTCGGGCTTGACCCAGCGCCCTTTTTCTTTCCTGTAGCCGAGGTGCTTCCAGGCGACCTCGCGCCCCGGGTCGAGCTGCACGGCGCGGTGGAAGTGGGCGACAGCCTGGTCCTCAAGACCGTTCCGCTCGCACCAGAGCGCGAGCTTGAACTGGTCGTCGGCCTTGTCCGCGGCCCTGGGTCGGCGCTGGAGGTATTCGCGGATCCTGGCCTGCTGCTCGGGGTCGGCCTGGATCTTGGCGGCGACGGCGTCGGGTGAGAGCCACTGCCCCCGGTAGCGGACCATGCCGAGGAGCCCTCGTGCTGCGGCGTGGTTGGGGTCGATGAGGGTGGCGATGGTGAGGTGCTTGGTGCGCTCGGCGATGAGTCCTCGGGCCTCGCACCAGAGCGCGAGCCTGACGTGGGCGTCGGCGTCGCGTCCGGCGACGGCCCTGGCCTCCTTGTAGGCGTGGAGGTTGGAGTCGACCGTGCCGGCCTCGTCGGGCGCGGCCATGACGCAAGCGAGCAGGAGGGCGTAGACCACGGTCGATCCTCCAAATGGAGAGGGCAGGATCACGCGACGGGACACATGATTTCTCGGAACCACAAGACGCTGATTACTTTCGGTCGGCCGAGGCAACATCTCTCGAGCCGACCTGGTCGAATGGCTTTTCGACCGGTGCGACGAGGCTGTTGTCGTGCGCCAGCAGGCCCGGATCGCCGACGAAGAAGCTCTCCCCCTCGGCGACGCGGAGGTTGAAGACCGGCTGCTTCCGATCGGGCTCGATCGAGGCGACCTTCAGGGCGCCTCCGATGGCTCGGAGGGTGTCGCCGGGCTTGAGGTCGCGCGCCATGGCCCAACCCTGGCCCACCTTCCAGAACCGGTGGATGCCGGTGGCGACGACGGGATCATCCGAGCCCGCGAGGCGGATCCTGAGCGTGTCGTTGGGCGGGTTATGAATCGGGTTGATGACGGGGCTGAAGCCGATTTGTCCGCTGGTGGCGTTCTGCGTGAGAACCATATCCCCGGCCTTGAGCGATTCGATGGGCCGAGGCCCGTCGATGGTCCGCACCGCCGTCCCCGCCGCGAAGCAGGAATGGAAGGGACGAGGTGGCACAAAATCGACGAGGCGAGGGTCAATTCGGGGTATGTAATCAATCGATGCTTCTTCGACGGTGGTCGGCACCGCGCTTGAGGAAATGTTTTCTGGGTTGCCGAAACCCAGGATGTCCATGTACCAACCATGCCATTTCGCGGGATCATCGCCGAGGTCGAGTCCGATGGAATCGGAGAGGACCTGACGTGCCTGGCGATTGGTCTCTCGGATCGGCCGGTTGTAATTTTCAATCCGCTTGACTTCCTGGTCGAGCTGGAACTGCGCGGCCTTCGCCGAGTCCTGGACATCTAGCATCATCTGGCCGATAGGGATATCGAATCTGGGAATTGGATTGATTCCGAGCGCCCCAACTGGATCAATCCGTGGCGCATCGTTGAGCAAATGGGCGGCTGGACTGTTTGCCTGGCTCGCAAGTTTTTCGCCCAGAGTCGACGCAGCCTGAGGACTAAGACCGCTCCGTTGTAATGCTGACGTAAGCTGCGATGATGAAGTTGATTGATAATTTATAGTTCTAAAGGGAAAGTTCATTCCCGCCATATTCGTGCCAGGTGCAAACGACCATATCCACTGATTATTAAACCAACGGCGGATTACCGGCAAGCCTTGCTCATCATAAAGAACGGTGTCTCCCATGAAACCAACGCGTGCCAACTCCATGGGATCGACCGAACTTACAGGGATGGTTAACGGAGTGAATCGCCGGATCCAGTTCTGGTTAGGGCCTTTCACGAAGAGTTCACCCGCGGTTCCCGTCCCCACCGGCCTTCGCACCTCGTATTCGATCGGCTTGCGGATCAGGGCGATGAGGACGTCGGCGAAGTCGCGCGGGTCTTTCCGCTTGAGCTGGGTGACGGCGCCCCGGCGGACCTCCGGAGATCGCCCATCGACGGCGAGCATGGCGAGGGACTTGGAGGCATAAGGCGAATCGATCCGGCCGAACAGCTCGACCGCGACTTCCTGACGCCGAGCATCGCCCCGCGCGAAGGTCGCCCAGATCATCGGCACCGCGGCCGGATCGCCGATCGCGTCGAGCTCGGCCCGGGCCTTCTCGCGGTCCTCGGCCTTCTTGCTCGAAAGCTCGGCTCGGAGCTTCTCGAGGATCGGCCTCCAGTGCCTGTCGGCCTTCGCCTGGAGCTCCAGGAATTCCCTCTCGGCGGCGATCTGCTCGGGCTTCACCCAGCGCCCCTTCTCCTTCCTGTAGCCGAGGTGCTTCCAGGCGGTTTCGCGCCCCGGGTCGAGCTGCACGGCGCGGTGGAAGTGGGCGACAGCCTGGTCCT
>CALKTZ010000693.1 GCA_937997355.1 uncultured Planctomycetales bacterium
GAGGTTTCACGCTCAGTGAGCATGGAATCGTCGCTCACAACCGGAGAGCCATCGATCGGGGCAAGACCGAGCCCCAATTGAGCGGAAGGCTCGCGGGAGGCAATGGCCATGACGGCGCCTCCATCGTGGGCGATCGCAATGGACGGAATTCCTGTCCGGTCGGGCTCGGCGAGGTCGATCAGCCGGAGTCTGCCGTTTCGACCCGTCTCGATGCAGAGGTCGGCGGGATAACGAGGGGGGGCGCCATCCGAGAGCCAAAGTCGACGGACCGCCTCCTTGGCCGCGACGCGCCCCCAAATTCGGTGAGAGCGTTGCAAGTCGGTCTCGTCGGCGACGATCTCCCCCGAACGCTCCGGGGGGGCGAGTTGTGTCTGTTCGAGCACTTCTCGCCAGACCGGGCGGCCCATGTCGACGGGGGGAGCCAGCCACACCGCACAGGTATTGCCTTCCATGGTCTCCGGCAGCGGCATTTCTTCGCCGATCAGGACCAGGTCGGGTGCCCGGAATACGTCGCGATACCGGCCCGGCCAGTAGAACCGCCAGTCGGACCACTCTTCGATCGTCATCCAGAGCCGGCCATCGGGCCGCACGAGTTCGACATCGACGAGGATACGGTAGCGTTCAATTTCACGAACCCGAATCCGGCAGGTGATCGGAGTTCCGGTGGGAGGATCGTCACCGAAGAGCGACAATCGCCCCATCCCGAGCGGGAAGATCACATCCCCCTCTTCGAACCGGTCCAGCCCCCAGCATCCCAGCAAGTGAGTGAAGGTATCGACGACGATCGGGTCGGTATAGAAAACAACCGGCTTCCCTGGTTCGACAAGTTCGGCAAGTGGCAGGACCTCGATCGTCCCCGTGGCCCCTTCAAGGCTGAGGGGTCCGATCTCGGTCAAGGCTTGCATCGCGGGACCGTGGAACAGCCATTGCTCGTCGTACAATCGTTCCGCCGTGAAAACGCATTCCTCCGGCTCGGCCAACTGAAATGGTTCCGCCTCGATGGGTTCGGGACGTTCCTCGGCGAAACACGCGATCCCCTCATAGACCAGCCGACCTTCGTCGGACCCGTCGATGGGCCGATGATAGAGCGCGACATGAATCTTGCGCGGCTCTTCCTCGGATCGCGTTCCGCGAAGTTCGAGGACGTGGGACTCGCTGTATTGCACCCATTTGTGGGCATGAACCGACTCGATCGCCTCAAGGACCAACCCCGGCTCGACGACCAACGCTCCAACCTGGGCGACCATCTCGGCCATCACGCTGAAGGGAACGACGGGCAACCCTCGACGGTCCGGGTCGAGTTCCGAAACACGTCTGCCGCCGATCGTGTGATGTTCCGCGACGGGGTCGGCGACGGGATCGAGAGGGCGTCGAGTGACAATCGATTCGCCAGGAATCCACTCGAGAATTTCGCCGATCCAGGGTCCAGGATCAGAGGACGTGCGTTGAACGTCCTTTTCGGTGGGCCAGGAGGCAGGCAGGGTCGTCGTCGCGTCCGCGTGTTCTGGCCCATTCAGGAAGGTTCCCAGGACCTCTCGTTGCAAATTGAGAAAGTCATTCATCGAGCCGAGATAGCTCAGCATCGCGGCGTCGGATGGGGCGATCTCGTCCTGGGGATCAATTGCCCCTACTTCTTCATGCTCACTCGGCGGCTGATCATGCCCGTTGTGCTCCGATGGTCCATGAAATCCATTACCATTCGAGTAAGCATGGTGACCGTTCCCCATGTGGGAGAATCGATTTCCGAAGCCGGTCTCGCCATTTCCGGAACTGGTTCCGTTTTCATGCTGAGGATTCAGATGTGGAAAGCGGTGAAGGGGGAGGGGAGACGAGTCTTTTGGGGCAGCCTCGGCATGAATCCCGTTGCGGGATCCTTCTTTCTCGGTTGGGGCGATCTGATGTTTGGTTTCAATACGACGGAATTTGGCAATCACGGCCTCGGAGAGACGCATCTCCGGAAAGCCGATTTGCAAGGGGACCGTCGGAGCCGGGGCGATCGTCGCGGCCTCGAAATCGATGCGAAGCGGGCGTCGCCTTGCATAAAGATAGCCCGGGGCTAGCGACACCCCCTGAGCAAAGAGCGACGCCACGAGATGATTGAGTTGTGCGGTGCCGGAACGGCGAGGGAGATTTGCGGCGACCGCAAAAAAGGGAGAACCTCGCAGAGTGTCTTCGACATAGCCGCAGAGGTTGCCTCGCGCCCCTACATCGACGAAGACGCGCAGGCCATCTCGATGCATTTCCTCGATGGTTTCGCGGAAGGCGACTGGGAGCGTCCACTGTGCGACTGCCAGACCGCGAATGTCCGCCAGCCTCTCAGGCATGAGGCGGGCGGAGGCACAGGAATAAATCGGCACCGTGGGTTTGTGAAATTCGAGCCTCTCGTAGAAATCGGAGAGTGGTTCGACGACCGATGCGAAGGCTGATGTGTGATAAGCACGAGCAAAGGGAAGATCCTCACAGAGGACCCCTTGCCTTTGAAGCACTTCGACCACGCGTTCGACGTCATCATGGGAACCGGCAACGACAACCTGATGCGGACAGTTATCGATGGCCACCACGACCGACCCATCAACACTTTGGCAGGCCGCTTCCACTTTCTGACGATCGGTCCCGAACGCGACCAGTCGTGCCTCCGGAATTGCTCCACTTTCTTCGAGTTCGCGGAAGATTGACGAGAGCCGGCTGAACTGCTGCTCCAGGGATCGCTCCATTCGGATCGCCCCGGCTGCAGTCAGGGCAAGCAATTCGCCGCTGCTATGCCCCGCAACGGCCGAAGGCTTGAGCCCGAGGCGGGTAAGGATCTGGTAGAGCGCCCATTGCGCCGTGAGGACCGTCGTCACAGCCGTATCGGTCATCCAGAGGGCGCTAACGTCTTCGTTGGAAGCGGCGAAGAGATGCTCACTCGGCGCGTGCGGCTCGCCCGATTCCCGGGCGATCTTATCCGCGTTATCGAAGACGGCGCGTAGCTCGGGGAAATGTGGGCAGAGATCGGCCAGCATTCCCGGATATTGCGAGCCTTCTCCGGGGAACAGGAAGGCGAGCCGACCATCTCGTCCAACCGGATCATGCCAGAAGTAAATACCTCGGGAATCCTTGATCTGACGGCAATTCGGATCTCGAAGGGGAGCCTCAACAGCCTTGAGGTGTTTTTTCAACCCTTCAATGGATGCGACGACAAACCCAATTCGCGTGGTCGATTTATGCGTTTCCGGGGCGGTATTGAGGGTATAAGCCAGATCTTTGAGCGAGTATTCCGGATTGTGTTCCAGGTGGTTTAACAATTCGAGCACGCGATCCGCGAGATTTTCGCGGTTCTCAGCGCTCAAAAGAATGGCTTCGGTATCCCAATCGAGCATGACGCCGGAGTTTGAACCATCGGCCGAAACGGCATGCTCTTCGAGAATTGCGTGTGCATTGATCCCCGCAAATCCAAACGCGTTGACTCCCGCGCGTCGAGGTGTCTCGTCCGCATGAATCCAGGGCCGAGGCGCGCTCAGCAGTTCAAATCCCGCATCGTTCAGGAGCGGGAGAGGCTTTTCGGAGTGACGAGTCGGCGGGAGGATTCGATGGTGGAGAGATAAGGCGGTCTTGATCAGCCCGGCCATGCCGGCCGCAGGCATGGCATGGCCGATCTGCGAAGAAACCGCCCCCAGAATCCGACGCTTTCGTTCGACTGAGAATGTCCGCGAATCAGGCATTTTCTCAAAGAAGTTGTGCGTCGATCCATTTTTCAGGCTGTGACGAGAACCTGTCCCGACGTATTGCTCGCTTCCCCCGAACACGGCATGCAAGGCACGAACCTCGGCGCGATCGGCGGCGGGCAGTCCCAAACCGTGCCCTTCGATGAGTTTGATGGTTGAGGGGTCGATTTTCGCGGCCCGGTAGGCACGTCGAACCGCCCGGGCATGACCGCGAGCACTCGGCGCGGCCAGACCACGCCCCTTGCCATCGCTCGCGATGCCCACACCCTTGAGCACCGAATAAATCCGATCTCCGGCCCGTTCGGCTTCCCGGAGACGCTTGAGCACAACAACACCGACCCCTTCGCCGGGGATCATCCCATCGGCATCTTGAGCGAAGGGGCGGGAGCTTCCGGAACGAGACAAGGCGTTGAGCTGACGAAACACGAGCGGGAAATCGACGTCGGCTTCGAGATAAACGCCCCCGACTATCGCGAGGTCCGCCCGCCCGTCGCGCAGGGCTCGGCTGCCAAGATCGAGCGCGACCAACGACGACGCGCTCGCGGCATCGACGACGAAATTCGCCCCCGAAAGGTCGAGACGATCCGCAATCCGGCCGGCCGTCGCGTTCGTCAGTTGCCCCGGAATCGTGGCGGCCTCGAAGGGGGGGAGGCTCGATTTCAAATCCTTCCGGATCAGTTCGAGATCCTCATGCGTCCATTCCGGGTGGAGAGCCGCCAGAAGACCAACGGTCTGGGCGACGATTCGTCCATGTTGGAGCCGAGTCAGATTCCCCCGGTTGAAGTAATTCCCGCGTCCGATCACCACCTCGACACGCCGCCGATCCCATTCGTCTATATTGATCGAGGCATCCGCCAGGGCGTTTCGCGCGGCTTCGAGGACGAGAAACTGTTCAGGCTCCCCCCCGTCGATCGCGAGGGGCATGATCCCGTTGGCGGCGGCATCGAATCCAATCGGCGACTTGAGGTAACCTCCCCGCCGGCAGGCAACGCGGTCGTTCGAAGTCGAATCGGGATCGTAGAACGATTCCAGCGGCCAGCGATCGGCGGGCACGTCGGAGATGCAATCGCGACTCGCCAGTATGTTCGCCCAGAATTCGACGAGATCGTCCGCGCCGGGGAACCGACACGCCATGCCGACGATCGCGATATCCAGGGCTCGACCGCGCCTCATCGAGAAACCTCCAACTCCTCGGCGGTTCGACCTACCGGACCATCGAGGATGCCGAGGTTTCCGGATACGATCACCTCAACTTCCCCCTTGCGGCCCAGGTTCAGCTCATCCAGGAGGGCGTTCACCCCAACCTCGGGCGGAATCATTCCAAGTCCCTGGGATCCGAGATGGGCTTCGAGATCGGAAACCATACCGACCCCAGACCAGGGTCCCCAGATCATGGAGACAACCCGGCCGCTCCAACGGCGATCGAGCCAGATGGCCAGCTTGTTGAGCACTTCGTTGGCCGCCGAGTAATCCGACTGGCC
>CALKTZ010000694.1 GCA_937997355.1 uncultured Planctomycetales bacterium
AACACGTCGATCGAGTCCTTGAGATTTTCGAAGAAGAGAACCTGACAAATTCGATAGCCCTGGCCGAGTTGGATTTGCACACGCTTCAGGACCTATTCCTGCAAGCCGGTCTCAGTATTCCTGCCAAGTCTCTGGCCCAATTCCTCCGCGTGATTCAATGGTGGGCTGGACATCCCGAATTCGCCGACGATGACCTCGGTGATCCCGAGGTCTCTTCGCCAACCCAGATCCGGGAAGAACTGGTTGCAATTCGGGGAATTAGTCCCGCGGCCGCGGACGAAATCCTGCTCAGGGCCTTCGAACAGCCTCGTTATCCGCTCGATCGTGCCACCTATCGAATCCTCCTCCGTCATGGCTGGATCGATTCGACGGCCGATTATGATGAAACGAGTGACTTGCTCATCCGGGCGACGGGCGAAGATCCGAACCTCCTCCTGGATCTGTCGCTCTGGTTCGATAGGCTGGGCCGAACCCATTGCCGGCCGAGCGGCCCCGCGTGCGACCGTTGCCCTCTCCAACCCCTTCTTCCCGAGGAAGGCCCGTTGGAACTCGAATCATGACCAATGACCGGTCCAGCCGACAGCCGCGTCCAATAAGGTCCGCTAAGCCGAAGGCGGTCTACCGTCTCGAAGGACCAAAACCGGCGCGGATCTACGAAGTCATCATCCCCAAGAAACTCGGCTATTTCGGCAAGATCCAGGAGATCCTGGAAGACCTCTTCGACGCGGAGGCCATCGTTCGGATTCCCTTCGTACGCGAGTCGATCGCCAAACGAAGGAACGACAAGGGCTTCGACGAGGACGCCTGGATCAAGTCTCTCTGCGAGGCGACGCGGGGCTACTCGATTTACGAGATGGATGGCCGCTATCTCTCCGCGGCCGGGCCGATCGACGAGCGGGTCCTGGTCATTCGATTCATCTTCCACGACCCTCGCAACATGAGTGACGGCGATCCCGACTTCCTGTCGGTATCCCTGGAAGTGGTGAATTACCTGGTCGCCCATCGATTCGCCACCGAACTTGGGGTTGAGGAAGAGATCTGGTTCCTTGAGTATTCCAATCCACTCCTGGCAATCTGGCGGAAAAATGGCTCTCCTGCGGAGAACCATCGCAAGAGACGAGAGGACCGATCATGAATCTTGAAACGCAGCGACTGATCAATCGCTTTGAAGAGGGGGGCGCCCTCCTGAAGTATGCCGTGTGCGGACTGAGCGACGAACACGCACAAGCCCGCCCCGGGCCGGGGGCCTGGAGCATCGCCGAAGTCACCGCACACATGGCCGACAGCGATCTCGTCGCCACCGACCGGATGAAGCGGGTGATCGCCGAGGATAACCCGATTCTCCTGGCGTATGACGAAAACGCCTGGATTGAAAAGCTTCGATCAAACGAGATGCCGATCGACGAGAGTGCCAACCTTTTCGACGTCAATCGTCGATGGATCGCCAGAATCCTTCGACGATGCTCCGAGCAAGATTTCGCACGCTTCGGCCAGCACTCCGAGCGTGGCCGGATGACACTCGCCGAGTTGCTCAGCACTTACGTCGGTCACCTGGACAATCATCTGAAATTCGTCTACGCCAAGCGCGGCAATCTCGGAGTCTCGGTCGTTCCGCGTTACTCGTATAACTCCGAGGATTAGAGCTGACAGCTTTGCATCGGTATCGGAGATCGATCCTTGCGATTGAATGCTTTGCTCGCGACGGTCTCCGGGCCACCTTGATAGACGACAACGAAATCGGGATGTGAAAGGACGTCAAGTGGGTCGACTGTTTGCGGGGACTCCCTGGGATCGTATCCCCACCTGCGACCGTTGCGGCTCGATCGAGACCGAATGCAAATGTCCCACCCCAACGATCGAGCCGAAGCGAATTCCCCCCGAGAATCAGACCGCGCGGGTTCGCGTTGAAAAACGGGCCAAGGGGAAAGTGGCGACGGTGATCTCGAACCTCGATCCGGTGGGTACCGGCCTTGCCGAACTGGCCACTCGGCTGAAAACAGCCTGCGGATCTGGCGGGACCGTCAAGGATGAAGCCATCGAGATCCAAGGGAACCATGTCTCGACGGTCGACCGAATTCTCCGGGAGATCGGATTCAAGACGAAACTCGGTTAGGATAAATTGAGTCAGTCCTACCCATTACCTCTCCCCGCTTGCGCTCGCCTTCCTTGAGGGTCAAGAAAGATGGTCGTTCGTGCGATGCCGGTCATGCTCATCGTCCTGGGAATTCTGGCCATCGCTTACCGTTATTACAGTGCCTTCCTGGCTGCCCGGGTCGCGGCCCTGGATG
>CALKTZ010000695.1 GCA_937997355.1 uncultured Planctomycetales bacterium
CCAGAGACAGATACGGATTGGCGGTGGCGTCGGCCGCCCGGTACTCGACATTATACTGCTTCGCCGGATCGCGACCGCCGATCATCGCGAGCGCCAGGATCGTCGTCAGAAGCAAAGGCAAACGATGCATGGTGGGGTCCTCTTACCGAGGAGAAGGGACGAAAACAAGGACGTTCGCCTTCTCGATCGCGTCAGCGTCCGAGGGCGGCCGTGGCCACTCCTTTCGTCGTTGGCGTCATCTCTTGATTGAGCGAGGGTTCGGGGAGGAAGGAGGGATCGGCGACGATCCGATCACCAACCTTGACCCCGTCGAGAACTTCCGCGTGATCGGTATCCGACAGGCCCAGCTTGACCCTCCGCCAATTCCAACTCGCCTGCTTCGAACCGGATGACTTCGCGGCAGGGTTATGAACGGCGACGAATGCCTGATCCTTGAGCCAGCGGATCGAATCCAGGGGGATGCGAGTCGCGTTACTTCGCATCTCCGGATTCAGCGCCACCTCGACGCTGAGCCCGGGGCGGAGGTCGGCGAATCCGCTCTGCAAATTGATATTTGCATAGTAAATACGAACATCCGAGATCAGCCCGCTCGGTACGGAGATCGGATTGACCTCGGCCACCACGCCGCTCAATGCTTCCTTGGGGAAGGCGTCGACAATGATTTTAGCCTTTTGTCCCGTCCGCACATAATTGACCTTCGTTTCGTTGATCTTCGCCTTCACCCTCATCCGGAGCGGATCGGGGAGGCTGAAAATCGGCTGGCCTTCGCGGACCGTCACCCCTTCCTCGATGACGTCGGTCTGACGGCCGAAGGGACTCATCTGATTCGCATAGACGACGACGCCTTCGTGCGGCGCCCGCAGCTCACATTTCTGGATGTTCCGCTCGAGGTCGTGGAGTCGTTTTTCTTCCAGGCCGAAGGCGACCTGTTGGGCAAGCTTATCCGCGCGGATCGCCTTGAGATTCGCTTCAAGCGATTTGAGGATCTTGGGGCCGGTAAATTTTTCAAGGCGTAGGAGCATCCCCTCGGCTTCCTGCAGCGCGAAGGTCGTCTTCTGGTAGTTCAGCTCGTCGGCCGTCAACTGGGCGGGGGCCCGCAATCCCTTGGCGGTCACGTCGCGTGACCAATCAAGAGTCCGCTTCGCCTGATCCTTCTGAATATTACACGTAACGATATACTGACGTATCAGTTGCATGTCTTGCGGGAAGATTCCGTCGCGATATTCCTCGAAGGTGATTTCATTGACATCCAGGATCGACTGAACCTGTTCGACATAGGCCTTTGCCTGAACATGGCGGATCTGCTGTGCCTGGAGTTCATCTTTGAATGCCGCGGAGTCGAGGACGCAAACCAAATCGCCCTTCTTGACATGGCTCCCTTCGGGAAGGATCGTGACGATTCGCGTCGAACCCGGCTTTTCTTCCATCCCGCTGAACCCGCCGCCGCGGCTTCCGCCTCCTCCTCGCGATCCGCCGCGACTTCCGCCTCCGCCTCCTCCTTGCGATCCGCCGCTCGAACTCTGCTGTGCCGCGGCCTGAGATTGAACGTTCGCCGTCAATTTGCCCGTGGAGACGCGCATCGGGGCATATCGAGCGACCTGATAAGTGAAGCTCCGGATGACCGGTTTCGTGGTTGCCGTTGAACTGCCTGAACTCGCGCCGGCCGATGCTGCGGCCGTGCTCGTCCCGCCGGAGGCCGCCCCCGAAGCCGCCGTCTTGGAAGTGGCCGCGGCCCCACCGGCGGCCGTTCCCGCCGAGGCGCGACTCTTGACGGCGGCTCCCGCCGCTCCGCCCCCCATTTGAGTCTGTCCGCCCCCCCCGGCCGCCCCACCGGCTCGGTTCGCTCCACCGGGCGTCGCGGCCTGAGTCGAGCCGCCGACCTTCCCCATCAGCGCTTCGACTTCACAATGAACCGTGGTGTTATTTGCACTTTCGACGGAACCATTCTCGACCACGGACGCGATGATGTCTCCTTGGTCGACCGAAACAAGCCGGAGCGAGACTTCCTTCCCCGCGAGTCCTCGGAAAACCGAATACTGATATTCGACCAGGGCCAGCACGCCGGAAACCGCCAATAGAGTGCCGACAATCAATCGCAGTTTCGAACGGCCATCTCCGGGTTTGGGAATTTCCAGGCGAGCCGCGCTGCGAAGTGGTTCATCTGCCGACATTGCAAACCCCACGTTCCGCTATTCTGAGATTTGATGGAGCCCTAAATTGCTTGCGATCACTCAAGCACGCATTCTGTCAGGCCGAATGCGAGTTGCCAATTCTTCCAGTGGTTGAGT
>CALKTZ010000696.1 GCA_937997355.1 uncultured Planctomycetales bacterium
CACGGCGGGGACGGCGCGGGGATCATCGACCTCGTTCAAGCGATCGACCGCCTCGTCCCGATGTTTCTTGTCCCTGAGCCAGGACCGCCATTTTTTCAAGGAGGCTTCCCAGGCGGCATTGGCTTCGGCCTGCGCCTTGGCCTCCGCCTTCGCGGCGGCGATCCGATCGGAGGAAACCCATCGGCCGTTGAGCCGGACGAAGCCGAGGTGCTGCCAGGCCTGGTCGAGCTTCGGGTCCAGGTGCGTGGCCCGGATCAGCTCGGCCTCCGATTCGGCCTTCAGGCCGACCTTTTCGCACCAGAGGCCCAGGTCGAGCCGTTCCCGGGCGGTCGCGCGACGGCTCCGGGCGAGGGTTGTATACGCCCTGGCGGGATTCTTCTGATTCGAGAGCCTGGCGGCCCGGACCTTCCCTTCCTCGGAGTGCTGATCGATCTGTTCGCGGCGTCGGTTGTATTCCGCCAGGCTGGCCGCTTCTTCGGGATTTTCCGCGGCGGACTTCGCGGCCGCCTCCGGCGAGATCCAACGGCCCTGATACTGCACCAGCCCCGCGAGCCCCCGGGCCAGCGGATTGGCGGGGTCGATCAGCATCGCCTTGGCCAGATGCTGGAGCCGCTCGGCGTCCAGCCCGTGCTGTTCGCACCAGAGCGCCAGGCGAACGTGCTCCGCCGAGGTATTCCCCGCCTTTGCCCTGATCGTCCGATATTCCGCCAGGGCCGCCGACGCCTTGGACGGGTCGGGCTCCGTCGGGCTGGCCCCCGCGGTGACGAAAAGACCCGCACAGACAAGCGTCAGCACGTTCATCACGCGTCTCCTCATCCCGAATTGTATTGTCATCACACAACCATTATCGACTCCATCCGCGCGGGAAGCAATCTTAAGCAATTCGAAATTGATCGGGAACCTTCGTGTCCGGGAAGAAATGCAAACGGCCCTCGACCGGGTTATCCGGTCGGAGGGCCGAAGGATTGTCGATTCGACTCGATCGCCGGCGTCATTCAGGCGATGCGTCGGCGACGTCGGACCGCCACGCCGATCAGCCCGACCGCACCCAGCCCGAGCATGATCACGCTCGACGGCTCGGGGACCGCGGCTGCGCCTTGGATGACCGCGAGCCCGCCATTCGCCGTGTCACCTAAGAGTTGAAAATCGCTGCCGCCGAAAGCAGCAAATAGCTCGGCGCGGGCTTCGCCTCCATTTTCGAGGTAGACGAAGTCCAGGGCATAAACTCCGGCCGTTAGAAACGTAAACTCATTGGTTAAAAAGCTGTTTCCGTTGTAGTCGAGTACGGTTTGAAAACCGTTGCCCGTGTCGATTCGAAGCCTCGCTTGATCGTCCACATCGAAGCCAAAGGTGTAGGTTCCAGCTGTCGGGATGACTAAAAAACCGGTTGCCCGGATCGCAAAATTCTCATCATTCTGTCCCGGTATGCCGTTTGGGAACGAGAGATCGTTGGTGAAAGACCCGCTAACTGCAAAATCTGGATCGATCAGATCAATGAACGGGAGGTAGGCGGTGGTCTCGCTCGCGATGCCGGCACCGGCAAGCAGGGCATCAGCGTCCGCCAGGCTTGTGATCGCCCCCGTCGACTTGACGTCACGAACAAGGAATTCCGCCTTGGCGGAGGGGGATAGACCGACAACGGCAGCAATGACAATCACGAATGTAATGGGCTTGATCATCAGGTCTCCTTCAAGGTTGTATTGGGAGGGGTGCATGGAGTAGCCACTGCACCCCGCGGGATTTCGGCTTTCTGGCTTCGGGCCTGTTTCATTGGGCTCGATCGCGGCTTCTCCGTCCTGCTGTTGATTAGGAAACATGGGAGCCGGGACCCGAACGCCTACTCCGAGGAAATTTCCCACCTGCACTCGGGGGAATCGAGGGGTGGCTTCGATCGGTGGCCTCGACACGCGGGACCTTCATCGGTTCCCCCGGGTCCAAAGGGGAGAGGTGGTTCACACGCGGGTCAGCCGGCACGGCGGCGCCTGAGGGCGGCGCCCGCCATTCCCAACGCGCCGATGCCCACCATCACCACGCTCGACGGCTCGGGGATGGCGGAAATCGGCACGAGCAGCAACGCATGAGAACCGCCGGACCGGGCGCCGGTCGCGGCGATCAGTCCGCTGTCGTTGATCCCGATCGCTTCGAAGATCGTCCAGCCCGAAGTCGGATCGATCAGGTCATTGAGGTCGAGCATCATGCCA
>CALKTZ010000697.1 GCA_937997355.1 uncultured Planctomycetales bacterium
AAGGAGATTTCGAGTTGGGGCTCGGCGACGAGCCGGTCAAGACGCTCAAGGCCGGGGAAACCTTCTACGAGCCGGGAGGAATTCTCCACCGGGTCTCCCACAACCCCAGTCCCAAGAACACGACCCGCATCCTCGCCGTGATCCTCCATCCCCGAGACGGCGTGCCGCTCGTCTCTCTGGCCGACAGCCATTGATCGGCCAAGGCCGATCATCCATCCATCGCAAACACCAGGTTCGACGCCTCGGAGGATTGTTCCAACATTCCGGGGCGTTTCCTATTTCGAAGATTCGCCAGAACCGGCAAACCGTCATTCGCCATTAAGCCTTCACAGATAAAGCTTTAAAAAATTTCCTGGAAATTATCGATGCCTTGTCGATTTCTTCTCGGCTCGTTCGACGCTTGAGTGAAGGCACGGTTCCGGCGGTCGAATCGAGGCCGGGAGCGTGCAATCCGAATTCCTAAACATGGAAGGAAACGAGATGGCGGTTCAGCCTTATCTGTTCTTCGATGGACGTTGCGAAGAGGCGCTTGAGTTCTATAAAGACGCAATCGGTGCCGAGGTCATCCAACTGACGAGGTTCAAGGAGACCCCGACCCCTCCCGAGGCGCTCCCCCAGGACTCCGGGGAAAAGATCATCCATTCAAGCTTCAGCGTCGCCGGATCAACCTTGATGGCGTCCGACGGCCATTGCGGAGGCAAGCCGAACTTCCAGGGGATGAACCTTTCCCTCTCGACGACGGACGAGGCCGAGGCGAATCGCTGGTTCGCCGCGCTGGCCGATGGCGGGACCGTGCAGATGCCGCAGGACAAGACCTTCTTCTCGCCCCGATTCGGTATGGTGACCGACCGCTTCGGTGTCTCCTGGATGGTCATCGTCCTCCCGTGAGATCGCCGTTGGCGTCGATTCCGGAAATTTCTTCCTCAACTCATTTCATTGAAACCCAAGGAACTCAACCGATGCGTTTCATGGCGATGGTCAAGGCTGACAAGGACTACGAAGCCGGCAAGGCGCCGAACCCCGACCTCATCGCCGCCATCGGGCGGCACACCGAAAAGATGCGGGAGGCGGGGGTCATCCTGGAGGTCGGGGGGCTCTTGCCAAGCTCGCGGGGGGTGAGACTCCAGGCCAAGGATGGGGCCGTCAGCGTCACGGACGGTCCGTTCGCCGAAGCCAAGGAACTGATCGGCGGCTATGCAATCCTGAACGCCGACTCCAAGGAGCAGGCCATCCTGTTCGGCAGGCAATTCCTCCAGATCCACGTAGATGTCCTCGGCCCCTCCTACGAGGGTGCGCTGGAAGTACGCCAGATGTTTGAACACTCGGAGCACGGCACGGATGCCCCTTGCGGCAGCGGGTTGTCGGCCTAAAGACAGACGGACAGACAGATTCTTACCTATCCTGAATGGAGAACACGGCGATGCGATTCATTGTGCTGGTCAAGGCGAATGCCGATTCCGAAGCGGGCGTCATGCCCGACGAAAAGCTGCTGACCGAGATGGGCAAATTCAACGAGGAGTTGGTCAAGGCGGGAGTGATGCTCGCGGGTGAGGGACTCCACCCCAGCTCGAAGGGGGCGCGGGTCCGGTTCGAAGGGGATAAACGGACGGTGATCGACGGCCCGTTCGCCGAGACCAAGGAGCTGATCGCCGGGTTCTGGATCTGGGAGGTGAAGTCGCTCGCCGAAGCCATCGAATGGGTCAAGCGATGCCCCAACCCACACAAGGGGGATTCCGAGATCGAGATTCGCCAGGTCTTCGAGATGGAAGATTTCGGCGCCGAGTTCACTCCCGAGGCACGCGAGGCAGAAACCCGGATGCGCGAGCACATCGAGAAATCGGGCAAGCAGTACGGCTCGAAATCCTAACGCCTCGGCGCGAGAAGGATCGCCGATTGGCCGGGAGGGCATCCGGAATCGCGTCCCCGGATGGGCCTTGGCCGTGGACACATTCACGGCCACGATCCCGCCCTCTCGGCGATGAGCCCGCTGGCTTGACCTGAACGCTCGAACACGGTGTAATCGGTCGGCATGGAAGCTACCGAGACCCACCGCGCGATCGACGCCGTCTGGAGGATCGAGTCGGCCCGGCTCATCGCCGGCCTCACGCGGATCGTGCGCGACCTCGGGCTTGCCGAGGAGCTTGCCCAGGATGCCCTGGTGGCCGCGCTCGAGCAATGGCCGGAGTCGGGCGTACCGGCCAATCCGGGCGCCTGGCTGATGGCGACGGCCAAGCATCGCGCGATCGATACCTTGCGTCGGCAGAAGCGGCTCGAACGCAAACGCGAAGAGATCGGCCGTCGGCTCGAAGCCGGGATGGGGAGCGATGAAACTGACCTTGATGCCGAGCTCGACGACAACCTGGGTGATGACCTGCTTCGGCTGATCTTCATGACCTGCCATCCGGTCCTCTCGACCGAGGCCCGGGTAGCGCTCACGCTCCGGTTGCTCGGGGGCCTGACGACCGGCGAAATCGCTCGGGCCTTCCTCGCATCGGAGGCAACGATCGCGCAACGGATCGTTCGCGCCAAGCGCACGCTTTCCGAGAAGCAGGTTCCTTTCGAGGTCCCCCGGGGGCAGGAACGATCCGATCGCGTGTCGTCGGTCCTTGAAGTCATCTATCTTCTCTTCAACGAGGGCTACACCGCCACGGCGGGAGATGATTGGCACCGCCCCGCGCTCTGCGAGGATGCCCTCCGGCTCGGTCGAATCCTCGCCGAGCTGATCCCCGGCGAACCCGAGGTCCACGGCCTGGTCGCGCTCATGGAGATCCAGGCTTCGCGCTCCCGGGCGAGGGTCACTCCGTCGGGCGAACCGATCTTGCTGCTCGACCAGAACCGGGCGCGTTGGGATCGGCTCCTGATCCGTCGTGGGCTCGCCGCGCTGGCCAGGGCCGAAGCCATCGGCCAGGCTCCCGGCCCGTACGCCGTCCAGGCCGCCATCGCCGCCTGCCACGCCCGGGCCGTCACCGCCGATGCGACCGATTGGGCTCGGATCGCCCTCCTCTATGGCGAGCTGGTCCGGCTCGTCCCGTCCCCGGTCGTCGAACTCAACCGCGCCGTGGCGGTCGCGATGGCCCACGGCCCTCGGGCCGGCCTGGAGATCGTCGATTCCCTGATCGACGAACCGTCGCTCCGGAACTATCACCTCCTGCCGAGCGTCCGGGGCGATCTCCTCGCCAGGCTCGGGCGAACCGATGAGGCCAGGGCGGAATTTCGGCGCGCCGCCTCGCTCACCCAGAATGCCCGGGAACGCGAATTCCTCATCGAGCGTTCAAGAAACTGAACCGATCGAGGGGCACAAATCCCGGATCGGCCCACCAAGGCAACCGTCTCGAATTCTCGATCGATCAAAATCAATTTCCGCGTCACGGCCGTCAGATCAGTCCGCATTATATGCGGTGCTGCCGGGAATCCTACCCAATCCACCCGCCTCGCTCGTGCGGTCCAAGCCGAAAGCGTAACCTGCCCGGCGAACCGGGCTTCTCTCCGAAGGAAGGTGCCGCGATGCCGCAGACCAGCAACAAGGCTGCCTCGCTGATGCGTTGGTACATTCGGTTCACCCGATTCGCGACCAGCCACCTGGTGCGACTCCAGGAGAACGAGGCTTCATGCGGACCAAGCTGCGTGATGATGGTCCATTGCCGGATGAATCGGCTCACCACCATCACCGATGGGATGGCGACCGAGCAGGGGATGGTGCAGAACGTCCGGACCCTCGTGCCGGGGCAGGGGGGCTGGGACCCGGCCAATGACGCCACGAGCGGTGACGACGTGGTCGCGCTGCTCAACTCGTTCGGCATCGGCACCTGGCAGTGCGATTACGTCACCCCGGGGGGGCTCTCCGGCGCGCTCCGCGATCAGGCAAGCTTCTTCAACCTCTCCACCGTCCCGGCGATCGTCCACGTCGATTGGGGGCACTGGGTGATGGTCGACTACATGTTCGGCGAGTATGCCGTCATCTGCGACCCGTGGGACGCCCATGTGCATGTCACGAAGGTCGCGAACGGCCAGGCCGTCCCCTATAACAACCGGACCCCGGCGCTGTCGTGGTCGATCCCTCCCGTCTGGAAGACGCGCAAGGGGGGAGGCAACGGCGCGCTCAGCGGCTGGATCATCCGCTGCACCGGGATGGACGTGAAATCGAGACTCGGCAAGGTATTCCTCGGCAATGGCGTCTGATCGCCGGCCGGAATGCCAGGCGGCGCGAATGGCCGGGCCGAGATAGCCCGGCGCGTCCTGGCCGATTCAATTCATCCCCCCGCGACGGCTCCCACGACGAGGAACGGCTCCTCGCCGTTGGCGACGGCGTCCGGGAGAGGGGTATCGGGCGGGTCCAGCGAGAGGTCTTGCTCGCAAGCGAAGAACCGCAGGAATGGCCGTCGCCTCTGCGTGACGTG
This sequence comes from uncultured Planctomycetales bacterium, assembly GCA_937997355.1. GTDB lineage: Bacteria > Planctomycetota > Planctomycetia > Isosphaerales > Isosphaeraceae > CALKTZ01. The sequence goes on from CALKTZ010000697.1 coordinate 4,398, forward strand.
GTCGCGGATCGTCCCTCGGAGGGTCGGATAGCGCGCTTCGAGGGCGTCGATCAGCGTGCGCTGGGTCGTCGGCCCGTCGACGCGGAGATGAACCTCGCCGTCGACGCGGGCGATGGTCCGCAAGTGAAACGGAAGCACGACGCGGATCATGAGAGGGACTGAACCTCCACCGAGAGGACCGCCGGGAGATCGCGCACGATGGGTGCCCAGGAATCGCCGGCATCGGCCGATGCATACACCTGGCCGCCGGTCGTGCCGAAATAGACGCCGCACGAGTCGAGCGAATCGACGGCCATCGCGTTCCGGAGCACGTTCACATAGCAATCGCCCTGCGGCAATCCATTCGTGAGGGGTTCCCACTCGTTGCCGCCGCTCTTGCTCCGATAGACGCGCAACTTCCCTTCGAGCGGGAAGTGCTCCGAGTCGCTCTTGATCGGCACCACGTAGATGGTTTCCGGCTCATGGGCGTGGACATCGATCGGGAAGCCGAAATCGGTGGGGAGATTGCCGCTCACCTTGTGCCAGGAATCGCCGGCGTTGTCGCTGCGCATCACGTCCCAATGCTTCTGCATGTAGAGGACGTTCGGGTGCGCCGGGTGCATGGCGATCCGGTGGACGCAGTGGCCGACCTCCGCATTCGGATCCGGGATATACTTGGACGTGAGCCCCCGGTTGATCGGCTTCCAGGAGAGGCCGCCGTCATCGGTGCGGAAGGCCCCCGCGGCCGAGATCGCGATGACGATCCGGTCGGGATTCTTCGCATCCTGGATGATCGTGTGCAGGCACATGCCGCCGGCCCCGGGCTGCCAGCGCGGCCCCGACTCATGGTTGCGCAAGGCGGGAAGCTCGTGCCACGAGGCGCCGCCATCGGTGGTGCGAAACAGGGCGGCATCTTCCACGCCCGCCAGGACGGTGTCCGGATCGGTCGCGGAGGGTTCCAGATGCCAGACCCGCTTGAACTCCCAGGGATGCTGCGTGCCGTCGTACCACATGTGGGTTCCGGGGACGCCGTCGTAAACGAACTGGTTGCCCACCGGATTCCAGGTCTTGCCGCCATCGTCGGATCGTTGGATCATCTGGCCGAACCAACCGCTCGACTGGGAGGCATACAGACGATTCGGGTCCGCAGGAGAACCCTTCACGTGGTAGATCTCCCAGCCCGCGAAATGGGGGCCGCTGATGTCCCATTCCTGGCGCTTGCCGTCCGAGGTGAGGACGAACGCCCCCTTGCGAGTACCGACCAGCACGCGAACTCCGCTCATCGCTAGCATCCCTTCGTTCTGAATGAAGACTCCGTCATGCCGAAACCGCGAGGCGAGCTTTCGCTTTGTTTCATCGGCTGATCGTGGCGGCCGTGGGTTCATCCGAGGCCGCGTTGGCCTGCGTTGCCGGGGTTTCCGCGATCTTTTTCATCCGCGCCAGCCCCTCCTCGAAATCGCCGCCGATCATCTTGTCCATGTTCATGAACATGCAGACGGCCTTGGACAGGAAAGTGTGCTCGCCGCTCATGACCCAGGTCACGCGCGTCTGCTTCCCCTCGGGCTTGAAGGCGAATTCCGTGGTGCAGACATCTTCCATCGGCCGGGTGAATTCGAGCTTGATTCGAACCAGTTCATCCGGGCGGCTTTCCAGGATGGTCAGCTTTCCCGCGCCGGCCTGGTCGTTGCCGTCCCAGGCGTAGATCGAGCCTACGCCGGAGGCCGGGCCTTCGAAGGACTTCTTCATCGCCGGGTCCAGCTTTTCCCAGGGGGACCAGGTCTGCCACTTGCGGAATTCGTTCACCTGGCCGAAGACCGCCGAGGGAGGGGCATCGATGCTCGTCGATCGCTCGACCCGGAATGTGTTGGGCCTCATGGCGACCACGCCGACGAATACCGCGATGAACGCCGCGAGTCCGAGACAAACGCGCTTTGCAATGACCAATTTCTTCGACATAGGCACACATCTCCTTCCCTGAACGATGAATCGGGTGCATGAGGCCAAAATGCCCATGCCGGAGGGGCGGCCTTCAAACCAGGCCCCTGCCGATACCCCGGTGATTCAAAAAAATGATTCCGTTCCCGGGGCGTTACATAAGGTGAACGCCCGAACCTGTCAAGTACAACTGTTCAAGTCGGATTACCAATCTCACGTACATATACAATAGTTCAGAAAAAAGTCAAATCCCAAATACTCCGACCCGAAATTTCTCGTGTTGGCCGGAAATTTGCATGAAAAAGCGACCTTCACTCGATCATCCTTCCTCCTGGATCGCATCACACTGCCATGCCCAATCCGATGACCATCCCCGCTTATGAACCGATGCTCGCGGCCTACCATCGTGCCTTTGCAATCGAGCTGCGAAGCATGATCCATTCGCTGCCGCTGACTCGGGGACAACACGTGCTCGATATGGCTTGCGGCGACGGCGTTTACGGCCCCTGGCTGGCCGAGCGAGTCGGGCCGGACGGTCGAGTTGTGGGGGTAGACCTCGTGCCCGATTACCTGGAGCTGGCGCGGAGCGAAGCGGAACGTTCCGCGGCCGGCGGGATCATCGATTTCGCGGCCGCGTCGATCGACGCCCTGCCGTTCGCGAAGGAAACGTTCGAGTTCTGCTGGTGCGCCGAGAGCCTGTATAGCCTTCCCGACCCGTTGGAGGCGGTGCGCCGGCTGGCCGATGTGACCAAATCGGGGGGCTACGTGGCGGTCCTGGAATCGGACACGATCCACCACGTGATCCTGCCGTGGCCGGTCGAGATTGAGCTATCCGTCCGCGCGGCCGAATTGCAGTCGCTGGTCGACCGGAAGGAATCCCACCGGAAGTTCTATGTCGGGCGCGAATTGCGGCGGATCTTCACCGACGCGGGGCTCGTGGAGTTTGTCCAGCGGAGTTTCGCGATCGACAGCCTTGGCCCCTTCGAGGAAGACGAACGGACCTTCTTCGCGGAATACCTGAAATCGCTCGACGAGCAGATCCGAGACTATCTCGACCCCGCCATCCTCGATGACTTCGACCGACTGGTCGACCCCGACTCCGACTCCTACCTCCTCGACGATCCCGACATCACGGCCACCTGCATCGACCACATCGTCTGGGGGAGGAAACGCTAATCTCACGCGGCCGCGTTGGACCCAGACAATACAAAGGCATTCTGGGTCCTTCGGTCCGGCGATCTCCGGGGTTATGATGATCGGTTTGGATTTGGATCTCTTCGCCAAGACCGATCTGTCCCGGAGCCTTCTCGATGCGTTCAAGGATCTTTGCGCTGGCATGCGCGCTGGGTTTTGCCAACGGAGTTTTCGGGGGTTCCCCGCAAGATGCCGGCTGGCCGGGGGTGGGGAACGACCCCGGCTGCATGCGGTATTCCACGCTGGATCAGATCAATCGGTCGAACGTCACGCGGCTCAAGCCCGCCTGGACCTATCACACCGGCGAATTGAAGGACGGGAAAGGCAAGACGATCGAATGCACGCCGATCGTCGTCGACGGCGTGATGTATCTCACGACGGGCTACCTCCGGCTGGTGGCCCTGGACGGGGCGACCGGCAAGGAGCTGTGGCAGTTCAACCCCTTGAAGGATCATCCCTCCCCGCACGTGCCGACCTCCGGCGGCGTTAATCGAGGCTGCGCCTACTGGTCGGACGGCAAGCCGGGGGGGGAGCGCCGGATCATCCACGGCACGTCGGACGGTCGGCTCTTCTCGCTCGATGCCGCGACCGGCAAGCTCGACCCCAAGTTCGGAGACTCGGGCATCCGGGATCTCCGCAAGGAGCTTGATCCGGTGGCCGCGGCGCTCAGCTACGGGCCGACGTCCGCGCCGGCGATCTGGAAGGATACGATCATCGTGGGGGTCTCCTGCGGCGAAGGGCCGAACATGGCCGCGCCGGGGGATGTGCGGGCGTTCGATGTTCACACCGGCGCCCAGGTCTGGAGGTTCCACACCGTCCCGCATCCCGGCGAGTTCGGCGCGGAAACCTGGGAGACCGGCTCCTGGCTCGATCGCGGCGGGGCCAATGCCTGGGGGGGCATCAGCGTCGACAGCGAGCGGGGACTCGTCTTCGCCGGGCTGGGCTCGGCCAGCTTCGACTTCTTCGGCGGCAATCGGCTGGGGGACAACCTGTTCTCGAATTGCACGATCGCCCTCGACGCCAAGACCGGCAAGCGTGCGTGGCACTATCAGACCCTGCGGCACGACCTCTGGGATCACGACCTGCCGGTCTATCCGAACCTCGTCCGGGTCAACCACGATGGCAAGGCGATCGACGCCGTCGCCCAGGTGACGAAGACCGGCTACGTCTTCCTGTTCGACCGCGAGACCGGCAAGCCCCTCTTCGAGATCAAGGACGTCCCCGTGCCGATTTCCGACGTCCCCGGCGAACGGGCGGCGAAGACCCAGCCGATCCCGGTCAAGCCCCCGCCGTTCGCCATCCAGTTCGTGGACGAGTCGAACATCACCGATATCGGCCCCGCCAACCGCGCCTCGGCCCTCGCGCTGCTGAAGTCGGTCCGGAGTGGCCCCGCCTTCATCCCCCCCAGCCGGCAGGGGAGCATCGTCGTCCCCGGCTTCCACGGCGGCGCGAACTGGTCCGGAGCCTCGTTCGATCCCACCTCGGGCCTCCTCTACGTGAACTCGAACAACGTGCCGAACATCATCACGCTCACCGACTCCGAGGCCGCCAACCAGAAGGCGCACGGCCCCTTCCGACACCTGGGCTATCCGCGCTTCTGCGACCACGAGGGCTATCCGGGCATCAAGCCCCCCTGGGGGGTGCTCAGCGCGATCGATCTCAACAAGGGGACGATCGCCTGGCAAACGCCGCTCGGCGAGCACGTCGAGCTGACCGCGCGCGGCGTCCCCCGCACCGGCACCGAAACCTTCGGCGGCACGATCGTCACGGCCGGGGGCCTCGTATTCATCGCTGGCACCAAGGACGAGCGGATGCACGCCTTCGACAAGGAAACCGGCAAACTCCTCTGGGAACATCCCCTCCCGGCCGGGGGCTACGCCACCCCCTCCACCTACCAATTGAACGGCCGCCAGTACGTCGTGATCGCGGCAGGCGGTGCCGGCAAGCTCGGGACCCGGGCCGGCGACGCCTTCGTCGCCTTCGCCCTCGACGGCGAACAGACCAAGGCCGCCCCCTGACACATCAACCCGGCCATGCGGCGTCCGGCCGTTTTGTCGGTTGACGCCGCGCCGGGGTTTCTCGAAAATCAATCTGTCGAGAGAGGATGCATCCTCCCCAGTTCTTCCCGCCGCATGATCCCGCCTTGAGGGTCCACACGATCGAGGTTCCCGCATGATCCGGTCTGCTTGGCGGTTCGTTCTCGCGCTGTTGCTCCTGTCGCACCCAGATGCGACTCGCGCGGCGGACGCGGGCGACTCGGCCGGGCTCGACCTGTTCGAGTCGAAAATCCGCCCGGTGCTGATCCGGGAATGCTATTCCTGCCACGCGGCCGGTGCGAAATCGATCAAGGGGGGATTGCGTCTCGATTTGCGTGCCGCCGTCCGAGCGGGGGGAGAATCGGGGCCGATCCTTGTGCCGGGCAAGCCCGAGGAGAGCCCCATCCTGGAGGCGCTCCGGCACGAAGGGCTGGCCATGCCCCCCAGGGGTAAGTTGCCGGATGCGGTGATCGCCGACTTCGAACGCTGGATCGAGCTCGGCGCCCCAGACCCGCGCGAAGGAGCCGCCGGGCCTGTCCTCTCGGATGCGATCGACATCGAGTCCGGCCGCGAGTTCTGGGCCTATCGGCCGCCGCGCGAGGGCCGACCGCCGGAGGTGCGCGACGCCGCGTGGCCGTCGAACGAGATCGACCGTTTCGTCCTGGCCGGGCTCGAAGCGAAGGGCCTCCGCCCGGCCCCCGAAGCCGATCGGAACACGCTCGCCCGACGGCTGGCCTACGACCTGACGGGTCTCCCGCTCCCGCCCGGCGAGGTCGATGAATTCGTCATGGATGAAACGCCCGACGCCTACGAGCGGCTGGTCGACCGGCTCCTGGCCTCCCCCGCCTTCGGCGAACGTTGGGGAAGGCACTGGCTCGACGTCGCGCGGTTCGCCGAATCCCTGACCCTTCGGGGGTTCATCTTCCCGCACGCCTGGCGCTACCGGGATTACGTCGTCGACGCGTTCAACGCCGATCTCCCGTTCGACCGCTTCATCCGAGAGCAGATCGCCGGGGATCTCTCCGCCTCCGGGTCGATCCTCGATCGAAGCCGGCAGATCACCGCCACGACGTTCCTCATGCTCGGCAACGCCAACCTCGAAGAGCAGGACAAGCGACAGCTCGACATGGACGTGGTGGACGAGCAGCTCGACACGATCGGCAAGGCGATCCTCGGCCAGACGATCGGCTGCGCCCGCTGCCACGACCATAAGTTCGACCCGATCCCCACGAAGGACTACTACGCCCTCGCCGGGATCCTCGCCAGCACACGGGCGATGGAACATGCAAACGTCTCGAAGTGGCTGGAAGTGCCGCTGCCGGTCTCCGATCGCGAAGAGGCCGCGTTCAAGCGTCGGGAAGCGGCGATCGCGACCGTCGCGGCCCGCATCAAGGCGGCGAAGTCGAAACCGGCCCGCGACAAACAATCGAAAGCCTCCCTGGCCGCGCAGGAGAGCGAGCTGAAGCGATTGAAGGCGGCCGATCCGCAGCGCCCCATGGCGATGACCGTGCTAGAGAAACCGGAGCCGGGCGATACGAAGGTGCATATCCGGGGAAGCGTTCATACGCTGGGAGATCGCGTCGCTCGCGGGTTCATCCGGGTTGCCACGCTCGGCACCGCCCCCGCGATCCCATCCAATCAGAGCGGACGCCGCGAGCTGGCCGACTGGCTCGGCAGCGACCGCAACCCGCTGACCGCTCGGGTCTTCGCGAATCGCGCCTGGCACTGGCTCTTCGGCGCGGGCCTGGTGCGTACCGTCGACAACCTCGGCACCACCGGCGAGCTTCCCAGCCATCCCGAGTTGCTCGATCACCTGGCTGTGAGGTTCGCCGAAGACGGTTGGTCGGTGAAGCGCCTCGTGCGACGGATCGTCCTGTCGCGGACCTATCGGCTGAATAGCGCGGCCAACGCCAATCCGAAAGCTGCGAGCGTCGATCCGGAAAACCGCCTCCTCTGGAGGCAGAATCGCCGACGGCTCGACGCCGAATGCATCCGGGACA
>CALKTZ010000698.1 GCA_937997355.1 uncultured Planctomycetales bacterium
AGCTATTTCAATCCCGATATTCTCAAGCTGATGCGGCGATTCCAGGAGCAATACGTCAATCGGATCAATGCCCACACCGGATTGGCTTACAAGGACGACCCGGCCATCATGGGCATCCTGCTCACGAATGAAAATGATATTACCCATCATTTCGGCAACAACATGCTGAAGGTGCGCGGCAACAAGGTACACAGCGACATCTTCTATCGAGACATCGCGGCCTTCGCCGAGCAGACGGGACTCCCCAGCGACCGGCTCTGGCAGACCTGGCTTCCCGGCCCCAGCAAAATCCTCCTCAACCATCTTGAGCATCGCTTCAACCGCACGCTCATCGACGACCTGCGCAAGATGGGCTTCCGCACCCCGATCGCGACCACGAATTTCTGGGGCGACATGCGAATCTCCTCGCTTCCGGCCCTCGCGGAAGGGGACGTGATCGACATCCACACCTATGGAAAAGGGGAGTCTCTCGGCACGAACCCCCGGTACGAATCGAATCTGATGCCCTGGATCACCGCGGGTTCCGTGCATGGAAAACCCGTGACGATCACGGAATGGAATATCCCCTACCCGCACATCGACCGGTTCGTCGGGCCTCTCGACATCGCGGCGATCTCTTCCCTCCAGGGTTGGGATGCGCCGATGATCTTCAGCTACTCGCAAGACGGCATCGCGCGCTCGATTACGTCCAGCATGTGGTCGATCGCTCCCGACCCGGCGATCGCCGGAATTATGCCGGCCGCCGCCGTCGCCTATCGTCAAGGCCATATCAGTCCCGCCCGCCGGGAGTATTGCTTGATGCTCGACCGATCGGCACTCTTCGACCTCGACCTCTCGCCCGAATCATCGGCGACGTTGCGCACGCTTACCGAGCAAAGCAAGCTCACGATCGGCCTGCCGGGCGTGAAGGAACTCCCCTGGCTGAATCGGTCCGAGCTCTCGTCTCAGGTCAAAGTCGTGACCGATCCCAATCATGATTACATCCCCCCGGGGCAGGACGCCGTTCAGTCGGATACCGGCGAGATCGCTCGCGACTGGAAGCAAGGGATTCAGACGATCGACTCGCCGAAATCGCAGTCCGTCAGCGGCTGGATCGGAGGGAAAGCGCAAGAACTGTCTTCCGCGACGATCCTCATCGATTCCCCCCGCAAGGCGGTCGTCGCGCTCACCAGTATCGACGATCAGCCCCTTTCATCCTCCAGATTCATCCTCGTCTCGGCGGTTGCCCGCGCTCAGTTGACCCAGAAAGATGGTAAATCTGTCCTCCCGTTCAGATCCGAACCGGTCGCCGGAACCATCAAGTTGAAGACGGAAATCAAGGATCTTCAACTCTTGACGCTCGGGGCGAACGGTCGAGTCATGAACCGTGCCACCCCGACGGCTACCTCGGAAGGGATCAGCATCACCATCCCGACGACGAAGGGAACACATTGGTACGTGCTAAAAAGTTCGGCTCCCGCGGAACGATCGACGACCACGTCCGGGAGCAACGCGGCGGGTGGCCGCTAATTGGCCTCGACGGTCAATCTCGCCGGGGCCTGATGATCGGTGTTGCATTCAAGGGGTCTTCCGGCCAGCCATGCTTGGGATAACGGCCACGAAGATCCTTCCGAACCTGAAAATA
>CALKTZ010000699.1 GCA_937997355.1 uncultured Planctomycetales bacterium
TAAAGCAAAAGCCGCGACCTCCCAAGGAGACTGCCAAAGTCCACGACCCATTGCGTGGCATCTGGCGAGACGCGCCGGAAGAGATCGATGAAATCGTCGCCGAGGCGATGCAACGAAGGCGTGAAGAACCGTGGCGGGTCATACCCGGTGAATAAGGCCCTCATCGACACCGACATCATCTCGGAAATCGGCAAAGGCTTCGATCAGACCGTTTTAAGCCATGGCTTGTCCTATCTTCAGGCGTTTGGCCGCTACACACTCTCGACCGTCAGCGTCCTGGAAATAATCCGAGGATTGGAGAAACGGCAAAGTATTCGCCGTCTTAATGCCTTCCGATCGTCGCTTCCATTGATGGAAGTTCTTTCCTTTACTGTATCCGTCGCCGACCTGGCCGGCCAAATCGCGGCGGGCCTGGAGCGGATCGGGCGACCTATTGGCCTGGCCGATACAATGATTGCAGCCACTGCTTTGGAGCATGGGCTCGAACTCATTACCGGCAACACGTCCGACTTTCAGCACGTCCAGCAACTCGGTTACCCACTCAGCCTGGTGAACTGGAGAATTCCGTAATCCCAAGCTTGCTACTTGCTTACAGGATAAACCGGCTCAGGTCTTCGTCCTGCGAAATCGCTTGCAGGCGTTCGCGGACGAGAGGCTCGCCGATGACCTGGCGTTTATCGGCGAGGTCGGGGGCGTCGAAGCTGATGTCATCAAGGACCCGTTCCAGGATCGTGTGGAGTCGCCGGGCACCGATGTTCTGGGTCGAGCGATTCACCTGGAACGCCAGCTCGGCCATGGCGTCGATGGCACCGTCGGTGAATTCGAGGTTCACACCCTCGGCCTGCAACAGCGCCTGATACTGGCGGATCAGCGAGGCCCGGGGCTCCCGCAGGATGCGCGCGAAGTCCTCGCGGGAAAGGTCGTGCATCTCCACGCGGATCGGAAAGCGTCCCTGAAGCTCGGGCATCAGATCGGACGGCTTGCTCCGGTGAAAGGCCCCGGCCGCGATGAACAGGATGTGATCGGTCTTGATCGGTCCATGGCGGGTCGAGACGGTCGTCCCTTCGACGATCGGCAGCAAGTCCCGCTGGACCCCCTGGCGGGAGACGTCGGGGCCTCGCGTGGAGCCCTCTTCGCCGGTCACCTTGTCGATTTCGTCGATGAAGATGATGCCCGATTCCTCGGTGAGCGCGATCGCCTGCTGATGGATCTTTTCCTGGTCGAGCAGGCCGTCGATTTCCTGCTGGAGCAGGATCGGCCGGGCCTCGCGGACCGTCATCTTGCGGCTCTGCGACGACCGGGGCATGATCTTCTCGAACATGTTCTGGAGATCCATCTCCATCTGTTCCATGTTCGAAGCCCCCAGGATCGAGACCGGCGCCATCGACTTGCCGGGGATGATGATCTCCACCTCCCGGTCGTCCAACTCCCCCGCTTCCAGCCGGGCCTTCAACTTCTCGCGCGATCGTTTGCGTCGCTCGGCCGCCTCGTCCGACGGTTCGGCTCCCGATTCCTCGTCGAATCCCATCCGTGCGGGATTCGGGGAGGGATGGGCGGGGGGCAGGAGCAGGTCGAGCAGATGCTGCTCCACCCGCTCCCTGGCCTGTTCCTCGACGATGGCCCG
>CALKTZ010000700.1 GCA_937997355.1 uncultured Planctomycetales bacterium
GCTCCACCATCTGGATAAGGCCGACGTGGTGCTCTCGCTCGATGCCGATTTCCTCGCCTGGGGGCCGGATCGATTGCCCAACATCCGGGCCTTCGCCGCCTCTCGCGCGGAAGGGGCAAGGTCCGGCTCGACCCGGATGTGCCGCTATCACATGGTCGAAGCCTCGCCGACGATCACCGGCGCGATGGCCGATCATCGCTACCCCATGCAGGCGAGCCGCATCGGCGACTTCGCGCGTCGGGTGGCCAGGACGCTGAAAATCGAAGGGACACCGAGCGTCGCCGAGGACAAGGCCCTCGACGACAGGGCGGCCCAACTTGCCCGGGAACTCCAGGAAAACAAGGGGGCGTCGCTCGTCCTCGTCGGCGAGACTCAGCCCGCCGAAACTCATGCCCTCGCCCACCTGATCAATCAGGCGCTCGGGAACGCGGGTAAGACGGTCGATTATCTGCCGATGAAACCGTCGGGGGCCGGGAACATCAAGGATCTGGCGCGCGACATCGACGCAGGGGGCGTCGATACCCTGATCATCCTTGGGGGGAATCCCGTCTACGACGCCCCGGCCGATCTGGAGCTGGCCGATCGGCTCACCAAGGTGGCCACCCGGATTCACCTCGGGCTCCACGACAACGAGACCGCCCGCCTCTCCAACTGGCACATCCCCCAGGCCCACTGCCTGGAGAGTTGGGGAGACCTCCGCGCGTTCGATGGCACGGTGACGATCCAGCAGCCCCTCATCAAGCCGCTCTACTCCGGCAAGACGCCGATCGAGCTGATGGCGGCGTTGCTGGGGCAATCGACCCGCCCCGCCCTGGAGCTTCTGCGCGATTTCTGGAAAACGCAATTGCCCGCCGACGGCTTCGAGAAGGCGTGGAAGACCGCGCTCCACAATGGCGTCGTCGCCGACTCCGCCTTGAAGCCGAAAGCGGTGAAGATCGACCCGTCGGCCCTCGCCGACGCCCCTCTTTCCCGAACGATCGAGCCCGGTGCGCTGGAGCTGGTGATCCGCCCCGATCCCACCGTCTGGGACGGGCGGTACGCCAACAACGGCTGGCTCCAGGAGCTTCCCAAGCCCCTCACCCGACTCACCTGGGATAATGCGGCGCTCGTGAACCCGACGACCGCCGGGCGGCTCGGCCTGGCGAATGGCGACGTGGTGGAGCTCGAGTTCTCGGGAAGGACGGTCGAGGCGCCGGCCTGGCTCCAGCCGGGGCATGCCGAAGACTCCTTCACGATCCACCTGGGCTATGGCCGGACCCAGGGGGGGAAGGTTGCGACCGGCGCGGGTTTCAACGCCTACGCGATCCGGACGTCGGCCGCACCTTGGGGCGGGTCCGGACTCTCGGTGAGGAAGACGGGCAAGTCCTACCAACTGGCGACGACCCAGCATCATCAGTCGATGGAAGGGCGGGAGCTGGTCCGGGTCGGCACGGTCGAGGAATATCGGAAGGATCCCGAATTCGCCACCAGGGAGGATCACGGGCATCATGCCCACGATTTGAGCCTGTTCGAATCGCCGCCCCAGCAGATCCGCCACCCCGGCGGAGACGGCAACGCCTGGGGGATGGTGATCGACCTGAACAAGTGCGTCGGCTGCTCGGCGTGCGTGGTCGCCTGCCAGTCGGAGAACAACATCC
>CALKTZ010000701.1 GCA_937997355.1 uncultured Planctomycetales bacterium
GCGAAGGAGGACCACGTCCTCAAGGCGCTCGGCGAGCAGCTCGGCATGAAGGTGGTGAAGCTGTCGGACATCACCATCCCGGCCGAGATGGTGGACCTGGTCAACGAGAGCATGGCGACGGCCTACAAGGTCGTGCCGATGTCCCAGAACAAGAAGGACGGGACGGTCACGGTCGCGATGGCCGAGCCCCAGAACCCTTCGACGCTCGAGAGCCTTCGCGTCTTCCTGAACGTGGCGGTGAAGGGGGCGGTGGCGTCGGAGAGCGACGTCATGGCGACCATCGAGCGGCTCTACGCGGGGCATCACGAGACGATCTCGGACGTCGTGAAGCAGATCGAGCAGGACAAGGGGCTCTCGCAGTTCGCCAGCCGCAACGAGAACACGATCGACCTCGAGGCCATCGAGGAGATGGCCGAGGCCGCGCCGGTCCGCAAACTGATCAACATGGTGCTGCTGCTGGCGATCAAGGACAAGGCGTCCGACATCCACTTCGAGCCGTTCGAAGAAGAATACAAGATGCGCTATCGCGTGGACGGGGTGCTCTACGAGCTGGTCCCCCCCCCGCGCCACCTGGCCTCGGCGATCTCCAGCCGCATCAAGGTCATGGCGAACCTGGACATCGCCGAGCGTCGGCTGCCGCAGGACGGCCGGATCCAGCTCGCGCTCGGTGGCAACAGCGTCGACATCCGGGTCTCGACGCTCCCCACCCTGTTCGGGGAGAGCGTGGTCCTCCGGATCCTCGACCGGACCGTCGTCCAACTCGACCTCCGCCGGCTGGGGATGCCCGAGGACACCCTCAAGACCTGGCTCGACGTGATCGAGAAGCCCAACGGCATCATCCTGGTGACCGGGCCGACCTCCTCCGGCAAGACGACCACCCTCTACGCGACGCTCAACGAGCTGAACGACATCGAGGACAAGATCATCACGACCGAGGAGCCGGTCGAATACGAGGTGGACGGCCTGATCCAGGTCCCCGTGAACCCGGAGATCGGCGTCACGTTCGCCTCCTGCCTGCGGGCGATCCTCCGGCAAGATCCCGACAAAATCCTGGTGGGGGAGACCCGCGACCTGGAGACCGCCGAGATCTCGATCCAGGCGTCGCTCACCGGGCACATCGTCTTCACGACATTGCACACGAACGACGCCCCCTCGGCGATCACCCGGCTCCGCGACATGGGGCTCCCCACGTTCCTCATCACCGCGACCGTCGAGGCGGTGCTCGCGCAGCGGCTGATCCGCAAGATCTGCCAGTCCTGCCGCACCGAGTTCTCGCCGTCCGCCGAGGTCTGCATGGAGATCGGCATGACCGTCCAGGAGGCGGCCACCAAGAAGTTCTACTACGGCAAGGGATGCGAGAAGTGCAACAACACCGGCTACAAGGGGCGCATGGGCATCTATGAGCTCCTCGTCATGAACGACACGCTCCGCGAGATGATCGTCGCCGAGTCCTCGCTCGACGACTTCCGCGACGCCTGCCGCAAGTTCGGCATGCGGACGCTCCGCGAGTCGGGCATGATCAACATCCACATGGGCCAGACCACCATCGAGGAAGTCGTCCGCGAGACCATGCTCGACACCGTCTGAGGACGCTGTCGCCCCGAATCCGGAAGCTCCCCCTCCCGGGCCCCCGCGAGAGGGAGGGGGAAGTCGACGGGGGCAGAGACGATTGAAGACCGAACCGGCGATCCTTTCGAGATTCTCCCACGAAGCCGATTAGACGGAGGCCCCCGACGTGCCGACCTTCCAGTATGAAGCGATGGACCACACGGGCCGCGAGGTCAAGGACACGATCGACGCCGCCACCCAGGAAGAGGCCCAGCAGCTCATCCGTCAGAAGGGCTTCTTCGTCACCAAGATCTCGGAACGCGCCAAGAAGGCCAAGCGCGCCTCCGCCAAGAAGTCGGGGCGTCGCAAGAAGAAGGCCTTCACGATCGGCAAGATCTCGACCAAGCAGCTCTGCACGTTCACCCGGCAGCTGTCGACCCTCCAGGATGCCGGCCTGCCGATCCTCCGGAGCCTCAAGATCCTCGAAGGGCAGTGCCGCCCCGGCGTGCTCAAGAACGCCCTCGGCGACGTGATCGACGACATCGAGAGCGGCCAGACCCTCTCCGAGGCATTCGCCAAGCACCCGAAGGCCTTCGACCGGCTGTATTGCAACATGATCAAGGCCGGCGAGGCCGGCGGTGCCCTGGAGGCGATCCTCCAGCGTCTCGCCGACTTCAAGGAAAAGGCCCAGTCGCTCAAGCGGCGGATCAAGTCGGCGATGGTCTATCCCGTCGTCGTCATCTTCGTCGCGTGCGTGATCGTCGGCTTCATCCTCTATTTCATCGTCCCCAAGTTCGAGGCCATCTTCAAGGACTTCAACCTGCCGCTCCCCCGGATGACCACGATCCTCATCGAGGCGAGCCAGTTCCTGATCAAGTATTTCTACATCGTGTTCATGACCCCGTTCTTCATCTGGGTCTTCATCAAGCTGATGTATCGCAACCGGACGGGGGCCTACATCTGCGACCGGATCCTGCTGATGATCCCGGTCATGGGGACGATCGCCGAGAAGTCGACCGTCGCACGCACCATGCGGACCCTCGGGACGCTCGTGCAGTCGGGCGTTCCGATCCTCGAATCGCTCAACATCGTCCGCGACACCGCCGGCAACGCGGTCTTCGAGCGGGCGTTCAACCGGATCTACGAGAGCATCCGCGAAGGGGAGACGATCTCCCAGCCGCTCCGGGAGGCCCGCATCGTCGACGACATCGTGGTCAACATGATCGACGTCGGCGAGGAGACGGGCGAGCTCGACAACATGCTCAACAAGATCGCCGACAATTACGACGAAGAGGTGGAGACGGCCGTCGAGAGCCTCGTGAGCCTGCTCGAGCCGATCATGATCGTCGTCCTCGGCGGCATCGTCGGCTTCATCGTCATCGCCCTGTTCCTCCCCCTGATCTCGCTGATCTCGAAGCTCTCGGGCTGACCGAGACGGGAGGGGAGAGCACGTTTGTGAAACCATCGCCCGGTCGTGAGGATCATCCGCCCCCCCTCCGAGAGGGGGGACGTTTGATCGCCCGGTTTCATCGGCGCCAATTCTCATGAGCACGCGAGTCTTTCACGATCTTTTTCCGATTCACGACCGTTTTTGAGGACACGCCGGCGTCGCGGTCGCGTACTGACGCGAGGAGGCCCGGTTGGAAGTTCCACGAGAAAACCCCGAGACCCTCGCAATTTCGCAACGATCAGACGGAGGCCAGGACCGATGACCCATCCGAGCAACCGCCGACGCCGAGGCCGCCCCGCCGGCTTCACCCTGGTTGAAATTTTGGTCACCCTGGTGATTATCATCCTCCTGATCGGGCTGCTCGTGCCGGCGCTCGTGGCGGGCCTCAGGGCCGGCAAGCGATCGGCCGTGAAGGCGGAGATCAGCGCCCTGGCCCAGGCGATGGCCGACTTCAAGGTGAAGTACGGCGACTTCCCCCCCAGCCGCGTCTATCTCTCGGAGAGCGGCAACTTCCCGATCAGCAGCACGACCCTGGTCTCCTCGGTCCTGTCTTCATCGGACACGACCGTCGTGGATATCACGGTAGGGCGGCTGGCGCAGCGGTCGGTGGCCGCGTTGCGGAAGTTCTTCCCGAAGGTCCAGGTCCATACCGACGGCACCCCCTATTGGGCCGCCGGGTCCACGATCTGGTACGACTTCAACGGCAACGGGGTCTTCGACGCGAACCCCTACATCCTCCAGGGGCATGAATGCCTCACCTTCTTCCTGGGCGGCATCCCCCTGAAGTCGGACAACGGATACACCCTGACCGGATTCGGCACCAACCCGTCCAACCCCTTCACGAACAGCATCGTCGGGAACGCGATGTACGGGGCCAATCGGCAGACCCCGTTCTACGAATTCGCCCCCAGCCGCCTCTATCTGGACCCGGCGAACACGACGTATCCCACCGATTCCGCGGGGAGCACACGCTTCGGCATCCCGGCCTATTACGATTCCCTCGGCAACGCGGCGCCGGAGCCGGGCGCCACGGCCTCGCAGTTGACGACCTTGAATTTCTTCGCGTATTTCAGCACCACTGGCCTCGGGGGAGGATACGACCCCAACGACGTCAACTTCTATGCGACCGAGAGCGACGGTTATCTCAGTTTCCTGGGCGGGGCCGCGATCTCCCCGGGGCCGAACCCCTATACGAGCAGCACGACCAACCCGGCCACGGGGACGATCATCTATCAGAATCCCCAGTCGTTCCAGATCATCACCAGCGGCTTCGATGGGCTCTACGGGATCGGCGGGCAATATACGCCGCCCCCCGCGGCCACGGCCTTGCCGCCGGACGCCACCAACACCGCCGTGAACACCAACCCCAACGTCGGGGTCGAGGTGGCCACGCCCGGCTCGATCCGCAATCGGGAGCGGGACAACATCACCAATTTCGGGGCCGGAACTCAGCTCGATTGAGCGGCCGGAATCGCGATCGATGGGCAGTATCCTGTGGTCCGTGGTCGAGTCGAGCGATCTGAACTCAACGCGATGGCTTGAGCCTTATGATGAAGAAACCGAGAGACATCCAGATCGAGGATCGGCCCGGGGGGCGAGCGTCGGTTCCCCCCCGAGATCGGGCGGGGTTCACCCTCACCGAGCTGATGATCGTGCTGACGATCATCGGGATCATCGCGGCCTTCATCACCAAGGCCGGGATCGACGGCGTCCGCCGGGCCAATGAGGCCGACACGCTCAGCCTGATTCAGAAGCTCGACGCGGCGATGTCGGAGCGGATGGAGGCGCTCCTATCGGTCTCGCTCGACCCCAACAATTCCCACCTGATCCTGGCCCAGATCTATAGCTCCACGACACCCGGTGTGCATGCCGGCCCAGAGCGTGCCCAGGCCATCGCCCTGCACGATTTCATCAAGGCGGAAGTCCCCGATGTTTTCTTCCTCTCCGGGAATGCGGATTATCCCCTCAATTTCGCCGCGCAATCCTATCCCGGAGATGTCGACTCCCGAGCCCTTTATTCCCAGACCTATGCCTCCTACATCCTCCCATTGGGTGCGGGAATCGAGTCCGTCAGCACGTTTGGTTCGACGGGTCTTGTTTATGGGTCCTAAAATCCGTTCAATCCAAATGGAACCGGTATCCTTGGCGCATCGTATGCCGCGGCGGCGGGGGTCTACAAGCTGCTCGGGTATTACCCGCAGGGCTTCGACGGCGTCGACAACGACGGCAACGGGTTGGTGGATGACTGGACCGAAGGGTTGACCGACCCCAAGACGAAAAGCCTCAACACGGCCCTCGCCGCGGAGATCAAGGCGAAGCTGGCCAACCACACCCACAAGACGGCCCGGTCGGAGATGCTCTACGCCCTCCTGGTCGAAGGGCAGGGGCCTCTCGGTTCCGCCTTCTCGTCCGATGACTTCACCACCCGGCAAGTCGCCGATACCGATGGCGACGGCCTCCCCGAATTCGTCGACGCCTGGGGGGAGCCCCTCCAGTTCTACCGCTGGCCGATCTTCCATCATTCCGACATCCAGCGAGGCTTCCCCAGGATCAACGAGGGGGCCCCTTACAACGGGCCGTTCGACACCCGAGAACTGGACCCGCTCGACCCGAATCAACAGCTCGTGAGCCCCTCCTGGATGCTGACCGGGGCCAATCTCGGCAATGCCAACTTCCAGTTGCGCTTCAATTCCGATCCCAACGAGAGGCTCGCGGGGTTCGGAACTCCGGGAGATTCGCGACTCAGCCCCGGGGCCTGGGCGTTTCAATATTTCTTCCACCCCCTGGTCGAGCCCCTGAGCTATCTCAAGGATTCGCCCGCGGCGGGAACACTCTGGGACCGGTCGAATCTGACGAGTTCC
>CALKTZ010000702.1 GCA_937997355.1 uncultured Planctomycetales bacterium
ACGATCGCCAGAACGATCCGAGGCCAAACCGCCGGATAAACGCTCGATTCCGAACCCCACTCGATCAACTCGGCCGGATCGATCCCAGCCCGGACATCTCGACCCAGGAGTTCCAGATCTTCCCGCAGGTCGAGTCGATCGCGGACCTCGTCAATGGCGGCATGTCGCTCACGGATCGTCTCGGGATTTGCGGGTGCAAGGAGCCATCCGGACAGAGTCTCTTCGCCCGATCGTGTCCGGGCGGTGCAAAGCCGCTCGAACATCGATCCCTTACCGAAGAGATCGAGATCGGCCGCGTAAGGGTGTTGATCATCGAGAAACTCGGCCCCCTGCACTCCCTTCCCGGGCCATCTCCCCTCCAGGCGTTCCAATGCCTTGCTGTAAAACTCGCGTGCCCGATTTGCCCGGAAAACTCGACGGCGAATCGGCTCATGAACGAGGAGTAGACCCAGAAACAGAAGCCCAATCGCGACGAGCCAAAGCCCGCTGACCGAGGCTCCTCGATAGACGAAAATGCCGACGATCACCCCCGCCAGGAAGACGACGAGCCGCGCGTCGGCGAATCGCCGTTCCACACGAGACCATCGCTCATAAGTCAGCGTTCTTGCGTCCTGTCGGGCTGTATATTCGGCGTGAATCTCATTTTCGGTGCGAGGCAAGGCCGCTCGATCCTGGGCCACGTCAAGCCCCCTTGCCGGAAGGGTGGTTGAGATTTTGCCGAGCCTGCGTCCCATATTTCGACGAAAGCTCGTGAACCATATCCACCAGGGCGAGTACGTGATCGACCGGTGTGTGCGGCAGGATTCCGTGCCCCAGATTGAAGATATGTCCGGGGCGTCCGGCCGCTTGCTCCAGGATCTTCCTGGTCTGGGCCTCGATCTCGGGGATCGGAGCAAACAGTAACACGGGGTCCAGGTTCCCCTGCACGGCGACATCGGTGCCGAGCCGATCCCAGGTTTCTCCGAGTTCGACCCTCCAGTCCAGGCCGATCACCGAGCCCCCCGCGTCGCGCTGCATTTCGAGCAGGGTGGTTGTCTCCGTTCCAAAATGGATCGTGGGAACCCCGGGCGCGAGGAGTGAAAACAGCCGCTTCATGTGAGGAAAAACGTATCGCCGGTAGTCGCGCGGGCTCAGGCAGCCGACCCAGCTGTCGAAAATTTGCAGCACCTGAGCCCCCGAGGCGGCCTGGGCATTCAGATAGACCGCCGTGGCGTCGACGAGTCGGTCCATCAGGGCGTTCCAGGCGCCGAAATCGGCGTACATGAAAGCCTTGGCCTTTTCATAGTGTCGAGACCCGCCCCCTTCGATGGCATAGCAAGCCAGGGTGAACGGCGCTCCGGCGAATCCGATGAGCGGCAAATTCGGCTTGAGGGCCGAGCGAATCGAGGCCACCGCTTCCATGACGTAATTGAGCGGCGAGGCGTCATTCAACGGGATCACACGATCCACATCATTTGCCATCCTAAGCGGGTTGTGGATGACCGGCCCTTCCCCCTTCGCGTATTCGAGATGAAATCCCAGGGGTTCCAGGATCAGAAGAATATCGGCGAAGAGGATCGCGGCATCGACACCCAGGCGTTCCGCCGCGGTGACCGTCACTTCAGTGGCCAGATCTGGCCGTTTGCAGAGGTCGAGGAAGTTGAACCTGGCCCGAACTTCCCGATATTCGGGCATGTATCGACCGGCCTGTCTCATGAGCCAGACCGGTGTCACGTCCGTCGGCTCGCGCCGGCATGCCTTGAGGAATGGGCTCTGGTCCATGGCGTTTGCGAGGGTTGCATTCCCCGGCATGTCATTGAGGCGAGACGTCATAACGGCGATCGACCCTGTTGAGGCTATTCCGGCAGGCCGGGAGCTTGCAAAACCCCATTGTACGCTGCCTCGGGAGTTTGCGAAACGAGGCTTCCTTATGGTCCGTGACAACCGCCCGATCAGTCGGATGAATCGATGATGTTGTTCGGCGTCTCGAATCGCGCCCACCCTTGGTCAACGGGAGGAATCCCCCTACAATAAAAAGGTTCAAGTCGAGCGTATTGGGTTTCCAACAGCCCCGCGAGGACGATCGATGCTCCTCGGGGACGGCGCCGCCCAAACGGCATTCTTGGAGTTCAACGTCTTAAC
>CALKTZ010000703.1 GCA_937997355.1 uncultured Planctomycetales bacterium
ACCGACGATCAACAGGATGAGGAGGTCCCAACCATCGCGGGCCGATCGCCCGGCTCAACGGATGGGGCGGCATTCGTGACATGATCAGCTCCGCCGTCTCGGCGGCATCAGCATCATGCTCGCCACAATAAAGCGGGATGCCGAGCCTGGTGCAGAGATATTGACTCGCCCCCTGATGATCCGGATGCGCGTGGGTGAGGGCGTGTGCTGTGATCGGCACGCCGAGCCGCCTGATCTGTCGGAGGAGACGGTGCCGGGCGAACCGGGTCGCGGCATCGACGAGGACTCCACCCATCACATAGACGTTGATTGCATAGGGAGGGAAGCCTCGAAGGATGTAAAGGTCATCGGCGATGGGTTTCATGAGGAATAAACGTCACAATCAGAATATTCGTGATCTTTGAACGCTGAGCTTCGACGTTGACCGAAAAACCGGGATGTTACAGAATCCGCTCGTGAACCGAACAAAGCCAATTTCCAGTGTTTTGCACGAACAAAGCCAATTTCCAGGGTTTTGCACGAACAAAGCCAATTTTACAGGTGGTTCCAGGTACACGTTGGAGTTTGCGCCGAACAAACCCAATTTCCGGGTTGTCTCCGATCTCTCCGGTGAGGCTGGTGCCGTTCAGGGATTTGCGCCGAACAAACCCATTTTGTTCCGTAACCGCAAGGCGTCGAACGAACCCAATTTCGAGACTAGGTTGGAAATCGGGAAGGATTCGACTTTATCTCCGCCAGCCGTTGCTTCTTTCCGCACGAACGAACCCAATTTTATGTCCTCGATTCGGGTGATCGATGATGGCGGTGAATCGCCTGAACTCGTTGCAGTGGTTGATCGTGGCGATGACGATCGGGATTCGGATCGCCGCGATCGTCGTGTTGCGGAGCCATGAGGTCCCTCATAGCACCTACGAGCATGGAGAGATCGCGGAGCATCTCCTGTCGGGTCGGGGATTCTCGGTAATGTTCCTCGGGAATGACGGCCCGACCTCTCAACAGGCACCCTTGTATCCGCTTTGCGTTGCGGCGGCCTACTATCTGGGAGGAATCGGAACCCCTCGCGCCTTGCTCATCTTGACCGTGGCGCAGGCATTCTTGAGCGGCCTGTTAGTACTGGGAACGATCCGGTTGGGACGATGGATTGTCCCGAACCATCCTGCCTTCTCTCTCATCGCCGGCGCGATCGTCGCGTTCTATCCCACTCTGATCTATGCCACGACCCATGTCCAAGTGGCGGTCCTGGCGACCACACTCCTGACCTGGCTGATGGCCTGGGGTTATCGGACCGGCACCTCAAGATCGCCGTACGATGCCGCCGTCACGGGGGTTCTGCTATCCTTGTTGGCACTCACCGACCCGATTTTGGCCCTCGGTTTCGCGGGAGTCGCGGCGGCGATCATTCTTGGCGATCGTTCAGGCTCGATCCGTTTGGCAGCGACCGTTTGCCTGGTCGCGGGGCTCGGCATCAGCCCCTGGATCTTCCGTAACTACCTGGTGCATCACGAGTTCGTGGCCATCAAGAGTTCGTTCGGCTATGCCTTCTGGCAAGGGAACTGTGCCCTCAGCCAGGGGACAGACAAGGTGGTTCGGACATCAGTCGAGCGGGTGCTTGAGCGCGAAGAGGGGAAGAGCGGGCTCGAAGGCTTGAACCGCACCCTCTGGACGGCCCGGCATGAAGCCGGCTACCTCGACGACATCGCCCTAACCCGGGAGGATTACCGGTTGCTGGGGCAGGTTTCGGAGCCGGAGCGATCGCGAATCTTGTTCCGGAGGGCGATCGAGGATCTCAGGAGTCAGCCGGGCCGTTACTGGCAACTCTGCCTGCGACGCTTACGATGTTTCGTCTTCTTCGACGAAACGAACCCAAAAACAAGGGTTCTGATCTATCGAGCAGGCCACCTCGCGCTGACCGGGTTAGCGTTGGGGGGGATTGTGCTGGCCGGCATCGAGATTCGGAGAAGGTTGATTCCTACCTTCCTCGCGGCCGGTTTGATCGCCCTCTTCCACGTCCTGACGATCACGTCGGCGCGGTTCCACATCCCGCTGGAACCTCTGATGG
>CALKTZ010000704.1 GCA_937997355.1 uncultured Planctomycetales bacterium
TGACTCCTGATGAAGATTCTGGCGGTCCATCCCAGCGCCTTGATGTACACGAAAGTCTTTCTGAGGCTCGAACCGCTGGGGATCGAGTTGCTGGCCGAGGCGGTCCGGCGACTCGGCCACGAGGTCAAGCTGATCGACTTGCAGGTGGAACGCCCCGAGGACTATTTTCGGCTCCTCAAATCCTTCAAGCCGGATGTCGTCGCGATCTCCTGCAATTATCTGGCGAACGTGCCGGAAATCATCGACCTCGCGCGCGACACCGAACAGCTCGCGCCGGACACGTTTATCGTGGTCGGGGGCCATAGCGCGTCGTTCATCGCCGACGAGATGCTGGAGCACGCCCGGGGGGCCATCGACTGCGTGATCCGCGGGGAAGGAGAAGCCTCGATTGAGGCCGTGCTGGAGGCTGCCGCCGACCGCGATCACGAGGCGCTCAACCTGATCCCGGGGGTCGTCACGCTCGAAGGCGCGGGGCCGTCGCCTCGCATGGTCCACACGATCGACGATTTGATCCCGGCGCGCGACCTGCTCCGTCACCGTCGAAAATACTACATCGGCGTTCTTGATCCCTGCGCGTCGATCGAGTTCAGCCGAGGGTGCCCCTGGGACTGCTCGTTTTGCAGCGCCTGGACATTCTACGGCCGGAGCTATCGGATCAAGAACATCGACGTGGCCGTCGACGAGCTGGCGACGATCCGCGAGAACGGAATCTTCATCGTCGATGATGTCGCGTTCATCCAGGCCGAGCACGGGATGGCACTTGGCGAAGCGATCGCTCGGCGAGGCATTCGCAAGCAGTATTACCTGGAAACGCGCGGCGACGTATTGCTCCGTAACAAGGAAGTTTTCAAGCTCTGGAAGCGGCTCGGCCTCCAGTACATGTTCCTCGGCGTCGAGGCAATCGACGCCGAGGGCCTGAAGCGGTTCCGCAAGCGCGTCACCCTTTCCAAGAACTTCGAGGCGATCGAATACGCTCGTTCGCTCGGCATCATGGTGGCGATCAACCTGATCGCCGACCCCTCGTGGGATAAGGCCCAGTTCGAGGTGATCCGCAACTGGTGCCTGGAGATCCCCGAGATCGTCAACATCAGCGTGAATACGCCGTATCCGGGGACCGAGAGTTGGCGGACCGAATCCCGGAAGATGGTCTCCCGCGACTATCGGCTCTACGACATCCAGCATGCCGTGCTGCCGACCAAGCTCCCGCTGGAAGAGTTTTACGCCGAGCTTGTCCGGACGCAGCAGGTGTTGAATCGGAAGCACCTGGGCTGGGCGGCCGTGAAGGGGCTCTCCGCCATCCTGGCGAAGAACCTGGCGAGGGGCCAAACGAATACGCTCAAGATGCTCTGGAAATTCAACTCGGTCTACAATCCCGAACTCCAACTCTCCGACCATCGCCGCGAGGTTCGTTATGCGATGAGGCTCCCCGAGGAGCCTCGCGCGGTGATCGATCCCCACTCGCTCTACGTCCTCCCCGGCCGCGGGCGGACCGGGCGATCGATCGACGACGCGACCGAGCAGTTCGTCGATCAGACCCGGATGAATCCGAACGCGGTGAGCTGACGGGCATTAACCGCCCAGCCGGTCCCCTGGGACGAGGCGATAGCCGTTGAGGAGTTCGGCCGCGGTGACCGGCTTCTTGCCCGGAACCTGCACCGAGACCAGCCGGAGCGCGCCTTCAGCGGTCGCGATCAGGAGGCGGTCTCCGGATGCCTCCAGGACGGTTCCCGGCGCGGCACCGGGGTTAAACGGGGATTCGGCGAACTCGGTCTTGTGGATGATCAGGCGGATCGGCGGCCGATCGGGTTGGCCTGTTCCGGGGAGCGTGGTGGAGGCCGAGGGCCAGGGCTTCATGGCGCGGACGAGATCGTGAATCGATCGGGCCGATCGATTCCAGTCGATCAGGCCGTCTTCCTTGCGGAGCTTGGGGGCGCGGGTGACCCGGCTCTTCACCTGGGGGATGACGTGCGCGGTCCCCTGAACAAGATCGGCGATCGCCTGGATGACCAACGGGGCGCCGAGCGTGGCCAGCCGTGCCTCCAGTTCGCCAGCCGTTTCATCGACGTCGATGGGGGTTTTCCCGATCGACAGCATCCCCCCCGCATCGATCCGAGGGGTCATGAGGATCACGGTCACGCCGGTTTCCGTTTCACCGTTCTGGATCGCCCGCGCGACGGGGGCGGCGCCTCGATAGCTCGGCAAGATCGACCCGTGCAGGTTGATCCCGCCGTGCTTCGGGACCCCGAGAAGTTCTCCCGAGAGGATCTGGCCGTAGGCCGCCGTGACGAGGAGATCGGGGGCGAGTTGCCGGATCAGTTCCAGAGATTCGGGTGCATTGACATTCTCCGGCTGATCGACGCGAACCCCCCTGGCCTGGGCGCTTCGCTTGATCTCGCTCGGGATCAACTCCTGTTTACGCCCCTGGGGCCGATCCGGCTGGGTGACAAGCGCGATGACGTTATGCCCCGTATCGCAGAGGAGGTTGAACGTCGGCAGGGCGAAGTCGCCCGTCCCCAGCATGATGATCCGGATCGGTGGGGCCATCGCGGCATCTCTCGTTCAATCGGAGAAGGGAGGGGAGGAAGCACCATCAGGCGGGGCTCGGCTCGATCACCTGCGCCGCGGGGAAGATGACGCGCCCCATGCTCTCCAGCTCGCGAGCGATCTGCTCGTCCGGGCGGAATTCTCCCGCCTGCTGGGCCTTTCGGTAATCCTTCTCGAAGGTCTTGATCCTCGACTCGATTTCGCGATTGGCGGAAGGATCGATGTAATCGATGAAGAGCTTGCCGTGAAGATGGTCGGTCTCGTGCTGGATCGCCCGGCCGAGAAGGTCCTGGGCATCGAGCTCGATGGGATTTCCGTTCAAATCGAAGGCCCGAACCTTGATTTTTTTGGCGCGTCGGACGTTGAAATAGAGACCGGGCAGGCTCAGGCAGCCTTCTTCCTCCTCGATCGAGGAATGGCGCTTGACGATCTCCGGATTGATGAAAACCTGTTCCTGATCCTTCTGCTCCGGATCGGCCGTGAGATTCAGGACGAAGAACTGAAACGGAAGCCCCACCTGATTGGCGGCGAGCCCAATCCCTCTCGCGGCATACATCAGATCGAACATCGCCCGAACCGTTTTTCTCAGGTCGTCGTCGATCTGCGTGATCGGTCGAGACTCATAGCGAAGGGCGGGATGAGGATAGGGGACGATCCGTAACACAATGGAAACTCCACTCGGTCCAATTCGGAGAATAGGGGAATTCTACGGACCGAGCACCCATCTTGCCAGGGTTGATTCTTCGGCTTGCGGGGAACCTGGCCGGTTCATTTTGCGGATGGAGTGGGGGACGATCCATCGATCGGGGGAGAAAACAGGTCGCTCGGAAGCTCATCATGGGCCTTGTTCTGCTTGATGAGTTGATTCCATCCGGTCGCCGGCAAGAAGAAAACCGGCCCGGTCTCGCCGGCTCCCGCCGCCGCATAGACGAGCCCGTCCTCGCGCATGTTCCCGATGCGGAGGATGCGCGGGTCGGACTCCCCGTCCAGCCGAATCTCCATCGTCAGCCTGGGCGATCGCAGTCCGGTCATGATCGGGTAGATCCCGCGATACTGGAGGAAACGATTCGTCTGAAGTCGCGCGACCTGAGTCAGCATCGTCGAGATCTGGGACAGCGGAATCTCGGCCGATTGGTCGACGGAATCCGGGGTCCAGGTTGCCGTCTCACCGTTCGTGCCCGGGATGCGCGTGAAGCCGATCGTCCGGTTGGGCCAGCGAATCGCGATCTTGTTCACGCGGTTCACGTCGAAGGAGAGGACGCGCCGATCGTGGAGTTCGCCCTGGAGTATCCCCACGGTGGGGGCGCCGAGCGTAAAGATCATGGGGAGATGATCGAGCCTGGCATAATAAGCGGATGTCGACGACCGTCCAACCTGCTTGCCGATTCGCAGTCGCCCTCTTGCGGTCGGCTTGCCGGTCGGAGATGGATTCGGACCGGCCTCATACTCCCACACCAACTCGGTCGAGGGATGATCGAGCCCGAATTGCCGATCCGGCTTATCGTCGCGGGCCTCCTCCACGATCTCCTCGGCGCGGAGCTGCGAGAGGGCGGCGAATACCTGGGAGAGAGCGGGCATATCGACATCGGCATTGATCGGCGCGACCATTTTCCAACGATTTGCCGCCTCGTTGGAGCTGGAGGGGACGATTTCGATGGTCCGCCCCTCGTGAGTGACTCGGAGGTTCTTGATCGTTGCTGGATTGAGAGCCAACACGGTCCGGTCTCGGAATGAAAGCGGGTTGCTCGGCATCGCCTTCAGAATGACGTCGGGAAGCGCCAGGATGAAGGAATCCCCTTCCAGCCGGGCATAGACGGTCTTCCGGAGCAGATCGTGCTGGCCGAGCTGGAGTGAGAGCGTCCGCCGAGGCTCGGATGCCGCGCCGTTCGGGCCTGCCGCGAGGCGGGGCGATTCCCAGATTTTGACCGTCATCAGGCGAGGCGACATCCTCGGGTCGGGATCGGCCTCGGGATCGAGAAGTTCGCTCGATTGCAGGCTGCCGAGCATCTCGACCAGCGTTTGAATGGACGGCAGATCCACCCGCTCAATCCTGGGCTCCGTCTGTTCCCAACCCGTCGGGTTCCGTTGCAAGACGATTTTACCCAGAGGGGGCGGCGCGTCGAATTCGACCTTCGTCACTCGGCCCGGCTCGATCTGAGTGACTTGCCCCGTACGAAGATCCCTGGCGGCTCTCGGGATGTTGGCGAGGATCTTGGAATTCACGACGACCACGTTGTCCTGATCTCGCCTTCGAGCGTAAACGCGGTCGGCATGATCGGGGACCTGCTTGCCGAATTGGAGGACGATCGGCTCCGCCTTGGAACCTCCGACATCGAGCGTGACGGTCAGCTCAGGAGAATCGAGGCCGAACCTGCCAAAGTCTCGAACGCCATCGGCCGCGAAGCCCGCGGCTCCGTCCTCGACGCGCAGGCCTGTCAGTTGCGCCAGGAGATTGTCAATTTTGACTCCGTCGGCCGGAACGGCAATCGGTTCGCGGAGCGCCCAGCGTCCCGATCGATCTCGGATCGCCTGGTAGGCGATGCCGGAGCCTGTCTGCATCGTCATCCCCACGATTTGAAAGGTGGGCAATGGAAGCAGCGCCTTCTCTCGCCAGTCCGCGATCGGGAGATCGATCGCGCGCAGGAGTTTTTCATCCACCGCCTCGATCCCGTCCTCTCCTGCTGGGCGAACGAATCGAACGTCCCCCTGTCGCTTGCCAACCTCCAGTACGGCCGAGATTCCCGCAGAGAATGAGGATTCCTTGGATCGACGCCCGCCCGCGATTCGGATTACCGCCGAAGGGGGGGCGAGACCATGGCCCTGGCCCGAATCCTCGATCGTTCCCGCATCCGGAGACCGCGGCAAGTCGATCAGGTTCTGAATCAGGTTGTCGACCATGGCGGGGTCGGCAGCAGCCCGGAATGGCTTGACCATTTGCCACGGATGGTTGTCCTCGCGTTCGAATCGGATGACCTGTCCGGCCCGCTCGATTTCGACCTCGCGAATGTCGCGAAGCTGGGCGTCGAACAAGCTTCGCAAGACTCGACTCGCCCGGGCGAGACGTTCCCGTTCTCGGGGAAATTTCGCGTATTCCAGCCACCAAAGGAGGCCCAGGCCGAGGAAAAACAGGAATGCGAAGGCGTACGTTTTCTTCATCGCTGGTGTGGGAGAAGGGGAGTTCGCTCGTTGTTTGCCCACGATCGCCGATTCATGCGATCCTTGCCGCGTTCGATTCTATTGCCGACGGGTCAGATAGACCGTGATGCCGATGCCCACGATGAAGATGATCGCGGTGACCGTGGGGACGAGGATCAGCCTGGCCCGGAGCGCCGGGTCTGCCACGAGCTGGAGGGCGACATGCGTGCTCGGCGAGATCCCGACGGCGTCGGATCGGCCACGCAACCAGCTCGCCGCGTTCATGAGGAGATCCAGGTTCGTGTTTTCAATCTCGAAGACGAGGTTCCCCGCGATGGCCCGACTTGAGAAGAGAACGAGGCGGGGCTTCGGCTCCTGGGCGGAATTGGTTCCCTGGACAGGCGACGATTGCTCCGTCACGGCGGCCCCCACCACAATTGAGATCGGAAG
>CALKTZ010000705.1 GCA_937997355.1 uncultured Planctomycetales bacterium
TCATGATCAAGCGGCTGGAGAGCCCGTACATCGCCGGCCGCCCGCGCGGGCACTGGTTCAAATGGAAGCGGCAAACCCTCGTGCTCGACTGCGTGATGATGTACGCCCAGCGCGGCAGCGGCAAGCGATCGTCGTTCTACTCCGACTACACCTTCGGAGTCTGGGATGGCGAGGCGCTGGTCCCGGTGGGCAAGGCGTATTCGGGGTTCACCGACGAGGAGCTGAGCAAGCTCGACCGCTGGATTCGCGCCCATACGACCAATCGCTTCGGCCCGGTGCGCGAGGTCGAGCGGAGCCTCGTGCTGGAGATCGAGTTCGACTCGATCCACGCATCGGGGCGGCACAAGTCGGGCCTGGCGATGCGGTTCCCACGGGTACACCGGATTCGCTGGGACAAGCCGGCCGCCGAGGCCGACACGATCGACGTCGCGCGGAACCTGGCGACGTAAGGCCGTGCTTTACGCAGCCTTGCCGCCGGTCTGTTGAAACCGGATAATCAGACAAGATGAGAAAAGGGACGACGCTGGAGCATTTGATGTGGCGATCAGGGAAAAGTCGCGGAATGATCTCGAATTCGAACGGATCAAGGCCGACAAAGAGAAGACACTTGCGATCTGTAATCTGATCAAGTGGTGTTTCCTCTCAACCTGCGCCACGGTGTCTTTCGGCATTCTCATGTGGGGGATAGTAAACGTCACTCAGAAATCCGATCTGGTCCAGATCGTGGCGATGATCTTCGCGCTGCTGTCTCCGCCGTCTTTCGGAATCTGGAGGTTGGTGGTTTCCATGCGGAAGAAGTCGCTGGAATCTTTGAGTGCCGAATTGGAGTCCGCTCCCGCACCTTCCGAGGAAGCTAATGACGCTCGCTAATTTTGCCATCCTGCTCGGCTGCCTGGGGCTCGGGATGACCGTGCTGATGTACTGGTGGGACGCGATCGCGACCGAGCTATACCGCCGGGATCTCGCCGAAATCGTGGCATCCCTCGATCGGGCCGTGGCCGGGACGGGCGGGGCCGACGATCTCGGTTATCTCGGGCTTCGACTCCTGGTCACAAAGGTGCTGATCCCTGATGCGCCAAGCTATTCCTTGGCCGCGATCCTGATCCGGTCGAGGATGCGGTCGGATCAGGCGGAACCGAGCGGGAGAGCGACCGGAATTCAGGGCGACGAGACGTCATCGCACGTGGGGAAGTTCTTGTCTGAATTCACGAAAGCGATCATCGAGGAACCGATCCCGGAAGTCTCCGCGGCGGCCTCCAAGATTTTTGCGCGAACGCTCGCTTATGTGTTCTTCGGGTCGATCCTTAATGCGCCCTGCCTTCTCTCCCTTGGGTTGACGGGTGGAATGAACGCGTTCAATCAGGTCGTTGGAAGGCTATCGCGCGACTTCCGAGATGCGAAGTTGATTGCCACGGCAAGATCCGGGCATCCGCTCGCCGGTTGACGGCCGAGGATTCTCCTCAGGGGAGCGTCACCCGGCCGCCGCTGGCGGAGAGGGTTTCGCCGGTGATGAAGCTGGAATCCTCGCTGAGCAGGAATCGGATGATCGAGGCCATCTCCTCGGGCTGGCCCATCCGGCCCATCGGCGTGTCGCCGATCACCCGCCCGAGTGCCTCGTCGGTGAGGACGTGCGCCATCTCGGTCTCGATCATCCCCGGCGCGAGGGCGTTGACCCGCACGTTGTGCGGGGCGAACGCCTCTGCGCAGCAGCGGTTGAACGCGATGATCGCCGCCTTGGCCGAGGCATAGTGGATTTGCAACTTGCGGGGCCGCAGCGCCGCGGCCGACGACAGCAGGACGATCCGCCCAAAGTTCCGCGCGATCATCTCGTCCTTGACCGCGAAGACGACCAGATAGGTGCCGTTGAGGTTGATATCGATCATCTCGCGCCAGCGGTCGTAAGTCAGCTCGGTATGATTCCTGATGTTGCTGATTGCGCCGCAATGCACGAGGAGGTCGATCGGTCCAAGCTCTTTGCGAGTGCGGTTGACGAGCCGCTCCACGTCCTCGGGCCGGGCGACGTTGCAGGGCTCGCAGATCGCCTTGCGCCCCATCGCCCGGATCTCGGCGACGGTCTCCTCGGCTTCCTTCACGCGGGAAACGTAGCTGATGGCGATATCGGCCCCTTCCGAGGCCAGCCGGAGGGCCGAAGCCCGGCCGATCCCCCGGGAGCCGCCGGTGATGAGGGCCACGCGATTCGCAAAGTGAGATGCGGACATGATGGTTTCGGTCCCGGTCGGGGGGGCGGACTCGATCGATCACTTTTCGTCGATCGTCGTGGGCTCGGGGATCTCGGGGAACTTGAGCTCGGCCGGATATTTGGGGAGCAGCCTGGGCCTCGCCTTCGGGTCTTCCAGGCCGTTGCCGTCCACGAAGGTCCAGGTCTTGCCGTCGTCGGATGAGATCCCCACCATGTAAGACGTGGCGAGAAGCTTTCCACCGGGGATGGTGAGCACCACATCCTTGGAAACGATGGAGAAGAGGTTTTCTCCTTCCTTGATCGGTTTCGTCATCTCGCCCAGCTTGAAGGACTTGAACTCGATCCCGTCATCCTTGAGCCGCTTCATGGTCATCTTGGTGAGGAAGATGAACGGTTTGCGACCTCCGACCGTGTTGACGGCCTTGGGATGGGTGTAGTCGACCAGCTTCTCCCAATCGTTGTCGATCGCGGCCTTCCCGCAAGCCTCGGCCGCGCGCCTCAGCGAGGCGATCCGCGGATCTTCGGCGGCCTTGGCCTTCTCCCTGGCCGGGGCTTGCGCCAGGGCCGGCGTCGGCGAGACGAAGCAAGAACCGAGGCCGGCGAGCAAGGCGAGCGAGACGGCCAGGCGAGGCATGGCGGACCTCCCGTCAATAATCGGGGGATGTTCGTTTCGAAAAAGAAAGCGGGGCGAAACGGTCCGGATGATACGAGGCCGCTTCCCCCGCCGCAATGGTCGTGATTGGGCTGAAGAACCCAAGAGGAACATCCGAGAGACGAACGGGCTCAGGCGAGCAATTCGCGGACGACCTTGCCGTGGACGTCGGTCAGGCGCATGTCCCGGCCGCCGTGGAAATAGGTCAGCAGGGTGTGGTCGAAGCCGAGCAGCTGCAGGATGGTGGCGTGCAGGTCGTGGACGTGGACCTTGTTCTCGACGGCCGCGTAGCCGAAGTCGTCGGTGGCGCCATGAACCTGCCCCGTCTTGACGCCCCCTCCCGCGATCCAGGAGGAGAAGCCCCGGGGGCTGTGGTCGCGGCCGACTCCGCTCTGCGCCGTGGGGGTGCGGCCGAATTCGCCGGTCCAGACGACCAGGGTTTCGTCGAGCAGGCCGCGCCGCTTGAGGTCGGTGAGCAGCGCGGCGATCGGCTGGTCGGTCTCGCCGCAGTGCATCTCGTGGTTCTTGTTCACGTTGCCGTGGGCGTCCCAGTTCTGGTCGTTGTGGCCGCCGCCGGAATAGATCTGCACGAATCGGACGCCGCGCTCGATGAGCCGGCGGGCCATCAGGCAGCGACGCCCGAATTTCTCGGTCCGCGCGTCTTCCAGGCCGTAGAGCCTGCGGGTCTCGGCCGACTCGTCGGAGAGATCGACCGCCTCGGGGGCGGTCGTTTGCATCCGATAGGCCAGCTCGTAGCTGGCGACCCGCGCCATCAGCTCGGTGTTGTTGCTGGCCGAGGCGTTGAACGATTCATTGTTCAACGTCGAGAGGAGATCGAGCTGGTTGCGCTGCTGGCCGCGGGAGATCGCCTTCGGCGGCCGGAGGTTGAGGATCGGGTCGCCGCTGGTGCGGAACTGGGTCCCCTGGTAGGTGGCGGGCATGAAGCCCGACCCCCAGTTCGGCGGGCCGGAGATGGGTCCGCCCGAGGAGTCGAGCATCACCACGTAGCCGGGGAGGTTCTGGTTCTCGGTGCCGAGCCCGTAGTTGACCCAGGAGCCGAGGCTCGGGTAGCCCTGGCGTACGAACCCGGTGTTCATCTGGAGCAGGCCCGAGCCGTGCGCGAAGCTATCGGTGTGCATGCTCCGGATGACCGCGATGTCGTCGACGCAGCGGCCGAGGTGCGGGTAGAGGTCGGAAAGCTCGATGCCCGACTGGCCATGCCTCGTGAACTTGCGGCTGGAGGCCAGCAGGTTGCCCGGGCTCCTCGCCTTGAGGACCGGGTCGCTGTCGAGGATCGGGATCGGCTTGCCGTGATATCTGGTCAACTGCGGCTTGGGGTCGAAGGTATCGACCTGGCTCACCCCACCGTACATGAACAGGAAGATGACCCGCTTGGCCTTGGCGGGGAAGTGCGGGGCCTTGGGGAGCAGCGAGGCACCCTCGGACGCGACCTTCGCGGCCCCTTCCGGCGTGGCGGCGAGGGCTTGCTTCGCGAAGAAGCCGTCTCCCGCGAGCATGGCCGTCAGCGCGGTGCCGACGAAGCCCCCGCCGGCTTCCCACAGGAACTCTCGGCGCGTCTGGCCGCAAGGGGTGGGGGCTCGCGGGGCCAGACGGTCATCCTGAGCGTTCCGGTTCATCGATTCATCCCCCAATGAGCTTCGAGCGGGTCTTGGTGTTCGGCGGGCCGAGAGACCTGCTCCGAACAGGATCGGTGCTTTCATCGGCAAAATCTGAAAACACGACCCCCCTCCCGGAGGTGGGATACAGGGGGGAGTTCTTCGTTGCGATGCCCATGCTTCGATCGACCCCCCGTGGCCCCCCTTGGCAAGGGGGGCGATTTAATCCTTGGAAACCTTGCGGTCGGTAGTTGTCCGATTCGACGGCTTATGTTCCGGTTTCGAACTAGTTGCTATAAACAAACTCGTTGGTGTTGAAGAGGACCAGGCAGAAGGCTTCGAGCGCCTTGCGGCGAGGGTCGATCCCGGCGTCCGCGTCCGTCGTGCCGTTGGCCCGATCGGCCTCGATCTGCCCGGCCTGCTTGTCGAGGAATTCGGTGGCGGCCTTGGTTTCCTCGGCCCTCGGGGGGCGTCCCAGGGCGATCTCGAAGGCGAGCGCCACCTGATCCCTGGGGGAAGGCCCCGCCTCGGCGATCAGACGGCCGGCGAAGTGCCCCGCCTGCTCGTGGACGAACTCGCCGTTCAGGAAGGTGAGGGCCTGCGGCCCGGTCGTCGAGACGATCCGGCGCTCGCAGCTCCCGGTCGAGTCGGGGAGATCCAGGAGTTCCAGCTCCGGGACGGCCAGGCTCCGCTTGGCGAAGATGTAGACGCTGCGCCGGGCCTGCTCGCGGGCATCGGACTTGCCCCAGCCGTCCCCCGGCTTCGATTGCCCTTCGAGGACCGCGCGGGGGAGGGTCGGGTAGAAGCCGGGGCCTCCCATGCGCGGGTTGAGCTGCCCGCTCACGGCGAGGATCGAATCGCGGACCACTTCGGCCTCAAGCCGGCGTTGCCGCCATCGCCAGAGGAGGTTCCCTTTGGAATCGATCTCGGCCGATTCCGCCACCGAGGCCGACGAGCGCTGATAAGCCTGCGACAGCATGATCATGCGGTGGAGCGGCTTGAACCGCCAGCCGTTGGCCTTGAACTCGGCGGCCAGCCAGTCGAGCAGCTCGGGATGGCTCGGGCTTTCTCCCATCACGCCGAAGTCGTTCGAGGTGGCGACGAGTCCCTCGCCGAAGTGGAACTGCCAGATCCGGTTGACGATCACGCGGGCCACCAGCGGGTTCTCGGGGGAGGTGAGCCAGTTGGCCAGCCAGAGCCGCCGCCCGGTCGAATGCGAGGTGGGCCGCGGCGGGCCGGGCGGCTTGCCGACCATGACCGACGGGAATCCGGGCTCGACC
>CALKTZ010000706.1 GCA_937997355.1 uncultured Planctomycetales bacterium
GGGCTTCAACTTCATCGACACCGCCGATGTTTATTCGCGATGGGCGCCGGGCAACCAGGGGGGAGAATCGGAGACGATCCTGGGGAACTGGT
The DNA here is from genome assembly GCA_937997355.1 of uncultured Planctomycetales bacterium. Lineage (GTDB taxonomy): Bacteria > Planctomycetota > Planctomycetia > Isosphaerales > Isosphaeraceae > CALKTZ01. Next base: position 93 of record CALKTZ010000706.1, read on the forward strand.
TCAAGCGGAGTGGCAAGCGCGACTCCGTGATCCTCGCCACCAAGGTCGGCATGGAGATGGGTCCGGGGATGGCGGGGCTCTCCAAACCGAGGATTCTGGAGGCCGTGGACGCGTCGTTGAAACGGCTCCAGACCGACCGGATCGATCTCTATCAGGCCCACAAGGACGACCCCACCACCCCGCTCGAGGAAACTTTGAGCGCCTTCGACCACTTGATCAAGCAAGGGAAAGTGCGCGCGATCGGCGCATCCAACTATTCGGCCGAGCGACTCACCGAGGCCCTGAACGTGAGCCGGACGAACGGCCTGGCCCGCTACGAATGCCTCCAGCCGCATTACAACCTCTGCGAACGCGCGGGCTATGAATCGGCCCTGGAAGGGGTGTGTGAAGGCGAAGGGCTGGGAGTGATCCCTTACTATTCGCTGGCCAGCGGATTCTTATCGGGCAAGTATCGTTCGGAGGCCGATTTAGGCAAGAGTGCCCGAGGCCAGAATGTGAAGAAGTATCTCAACGATCGAGGGTTCCGCATCCTCTCGGCGCTGGATGAACTGGCCGGCCGCCATGCGGGATCGACCCCCGCCCAGATTGCGATCGCCTGGCTGATGGCCCGGCCGAGCATCACCGCCCCGATCGCCAGCGCGACAAACCTCGATCAACTCAACGAACTGATCGCGGCGACCGGGCTGAGCCTGAGTGTGTCGGACATCGCGATCCTGGACACGGCCAGCACGTAGGAGCATGGGGCCGGTCGACGGATCGATCGAGCGATCGTACAATCGTTCGACTTGACCGGTCGATGACCCTTGACCGCGGGTCGAAATGGCGAATAATGAGAGATGCCGGAAGTGAGGACGGACGGGTAGCAATGTCGACGAAGAACGATCGAATTGCTCTCGGATGATTCGCGCTTCCAATGTCCGGGGGCGAACCAGGATCGACCGGATGTCCGACGTGATCGGTGGCGTGCCGAGGTTGGTCAGCAGGCCTCGTAAAAAGCAGACCAAAACTTTAAGTGCCAACAACAACGTTGGTCTCCGTCTCGCTGCCTAAAAAACAGCAACGGCCTTGCGGCGTGTCTTCTCCCGCTAGCCACGCCCAGGGACGCCAATGCGGGATCGCCCGAGCTTAACCGCTCATTGCGGCTCGGGTTAAAACCATGATGGGATAAGCTGAAGGGGCACCTGTCGACCGGAGCCCCGAGGCCGACAATTTAAAGATCGACTACGCACGTAGAGGCCATCTCCGAAGCTTCTCGGGACGCGGGTGCAATTCCCGCCGCCTCCACTATCCAACCCGGCTTGCGGAAACGCAAGCCGGGTTTTTTCATGGACTTACGGCAATCCGCCATGCGGCACAAGGACTTACGGGAAGGCTTCGTGTCAGATAATGTGTCAGATAAGGGCCTTTGCAGTGTCAGATAAGGCCCATAAGATGGTCCCCTGGAGGTACGAAATCCCCGGAGGTCATCAGCCATGGCGACACGCAGGCGTGAATTGGGAGTCGATGCTCAAGGGCGTTACAGGCCATGCGTCGGTTGGTGCCAGGATTACCGCACGGACGAGGTGGGACGTGTCATCCGTGATGGCGTGAGGAGGCAGCCTCGCTTCAACCTCGGAACCGATCGCAAGGAAGCCGAACGACGACTCGCACGGATCAAGGATCTCTACGAGGACAACTGCAAGATCATGAGGTCTGACCTCTGGTCGCCGCAGGCCCTCTCCTTCGCCAAGATCCTTGCCCGAGGCGAACGAATCGTTTATCCGACATACGACGACATTAAGGACGAGGAAGATCCGCTCCTCGAATTCGCCCAGTGTTACCACTCCATCAAGCAGGTGTACCCCTCCGTCGATTTTGATGTGGATCCCAAGCTTTACGCCGAGTCGCTTCGTCACAACGGCCGGTATGTCTCCGAAGGACTGAAGTGGATGGAGGCCGAGCTTCGAGAGGAGGGGGCCCTCCCTCCGAGCGGAGAACTGCCACGGGAGATCATCCCCGGCACACTGCACGAAGCACTCGAAGCCTAAACGGAAGATGTCCACGGCCACAACGTCGAGCCCGGCTCCAAGGAACTCACGAGCTATGGCCTGCGGCGTCTGGAGCGGATCAAGCGCTTCAAGGAACGCCACGATGACTCTTCGCTCTCATCGCTTAACTTCGACGCATGCAAGTCGATGATCGAGCACTGACGGAATCGCCCCGCCCGCAAGGACGGCAACACGACGAGCCACTCCGATTCCCGTCATCATGTCGGGGAGTTGATGCGTTTCTTCCACTGGCTCGACTCGTCTTCCGCATTCGCCTGGCAGATGGCCAGGGGGCTGGAGCGGGTGGATCGCAAGGTCCCGATGGCCGAAGGGGAGCGGCGGCTCTCGGCGATCACAAAAGACCTCTACACCGTCGAGGAACTCGCCGAGATCAGCAGGCATGCCACCCCCGTTGAACGGCTGGTGTTCTATTTGGGACTTAACTGTGCGATGGGCGCTGCGGAACTCGGGCGGCTGGTCGGGGGCGATTTCAGCATCCGCCAGCCCCATCCGTATGCCGACCGACTGCACTTCCGCTCGACGCCGGAGGACTCGTTCGCCCGAGTCCTCCGGCCCAAGACGCACGTCTTCGGCGAGTGGCTGCTCTGGCCGGAGACCGTGGGGATGGTCGAGTGGGGCCTGGAGGAGTCGAAACGGATCGAGTCCGACATCCTCTTCGTGTCCGATCGGCGGCAGCCTTGGTACCGGGAGCGGACCAAGAACCCCCACTCGAAATTCTCCAACATCTGGAACGGCCTGATCCGACGAGTGCAAAAATCGGACGCAAAGTTCCGACGCCTGCCGGTGGGGACGTTGCGGGACACGCTCCCCGACTTACTTCGCCATCGCTACAGCGATGAGATCGCCTCGATGTCCCTAGCACATGGTTCGCCGTTTCATGGTGACAACCTCCTGGAATGCTACGGGAACAAGCCGTTCGGTCGCCTGCACACCGCCTTGAGGGAAGTCCGTGACTACTTCGCCCCGGTCTTCGCCGCCGCCCCGGCCGATCCGACCGAGGAGCGGAAGCACTACCTGCCGATCGCCGTCCACGAGCAGGTCAGGCGGCTGGTCGCCGAGGGGAAGAAACCGCCCGAGATTGCCAGGGAATGCGGCGTGTCCCTGATGACGGTCTATCGGGAGAGAGCTAAGGCGACCTGACACCACCGGACGGGGCGTCCGACCGCCCATCGTGGGCGGTCTCGTCGTCCTCACACCCGGTGTGACCATGCCCGACCATTCCCCTGCCGTCTGCGATTTCTGCCTGAACCTGAATGTCTCGCTCTACCAGGGCGGCAGCGATCCCCCCGTGAACATCTGCGCCCATTGCGCCGCCCAGGCCGTTGCGCAAACCATCCCCCAACTCGCCCCCGAGCCAACCTCCGCCTCGATGCCGCTCTCGAAAGAAGAACGGCTCGCCATGGTGCCGTCGCCCAAGACCCTGGTCGCCCACCTCGACCGGTTCGTCATCGGACAGGAGGTCGCCAAACGCCGCATCGCCGTGGGCGTCTCGAACCACTTCAAGCGGGTCGTGGATGCTCTCCACCCCGACGACCCCATCGTGGCCGACGCCGATCTCAGGAATGTGCGAATCGAGAAGAGCAATATCCTCCTGATCGGCCCCTCGGGTTCGGGGAAGACCCACCTCGTCCAATCCCTGGCGAGCTACCTCGATGTCCCGCTCATCATCGGTAACGCCACCAGCCTGACCGAGAGCGGGTACGTCGGCGACGACGTGGAGAGCCTCCTGTACCGGCTGATCGAGGCGGCGGGCGGCGACATCGAGTTTGCCCAGAAAGGAATCGTCTTCATCGATGAGGTCGACAAGCTGCGGGCAACCGGATCTGGCGGCAAGGACATCCGGCTGGGCGTCCAGCACGGCCTTTTGAAGATGCTGGAAGGGACGACTGCGAACGTCCCACCGCACGGGGGCTGGAGGAACCCCGCCCAGCCCGGCATCCCCTTCGACACGTCGAATGTCCTGTTCATCTGCGGCGGGGCATTCGTGGGCCTGGAGGACATCGTTGCAAAACGCCTCGGTCGGGGAGGCTTCGGGTTCGGTCAGTTGGCCGAAGCCTGCCAGGTGGGAGGGCTCCTCCGTCACGTGCTGCCCGAGGATCTGGAGCAGTTCGGCCTGATCCCGGAGATCATTGGCAGGCTGCCCGTGATCGCACCCCTGGATTCCCTGGGCGTCGATGACCTCGCAAGGATTCTCCGGACTCCCAAGAACTCCCTCATCGCCCAGTATCGGAAGCTGTTGAGGCTCCACGGGGCAGACTTGGTAGTCACGGAATGTGCGACCGGGGAGATTGCCAGGATCGCCCTGGAGCGGGGGACGGGGGCGAGGGGGCTGAGGTCGGTCGTCGAGGAGGTCTTGGAGGGGGTGATGTTCGAAGTCGAGGCGGGAATGCGGTACGTGGTGACGGAGGAGACGGTGCGGGGTGGGGAGCCGATCAAGCGGAGAATGAGTCTGACTGCCGCACCGCTCGGCTCGCATGTCTTGCGGAGGCTCGGGACGGCAGGCCCCTGAGCGTCGTGTGACAACTCGCATTTCAGCGAACCCGATCGCCTCCCGGAGTATCCTGGGAAGGGGAAAAACCAAGTCGTACGGCCGGTCACGGAGGTCGAGATGATCCTCGTGGAGCAGGACATCGACCTCCAGCGGAACAACAACCAACCCAAGGCGATCCGTCGTGGCGAGTGGACGGAGGAGCGGATGCGAGCATGGTGCGCCGAGAAGGTGTCGCAACTGGATCGGGCCTACGCAGAGGGCTCCATGCGAGTGACCCCCGACGAGACGAAAATCCGGTCGTTCTTGCCGAACGGCCTCGAACACCACGATCTAGAAGTGTCTCTACGCCAACAACGTCGAACTCGAACTCGGAGCAATTGACGATGGCTCAGGTGAAAGTGTACGGCATCGCAAACAGGCTGAATTCGGTGAAGTCGATGCTGTCGAACGTGATACATTCCTGCGTGGTAGACGCCCTGCTGTTCCCACCCGACAAGAGGGCACACCGATTCTTCCCGATGGAGGCTGATGACTTCTACATACCCGGTGGGCAGGGTCGGACGGACAGGTACATAATCATCGAGATTAGCATGTTCGAGGGCCGATCAGTGGAGGCCAAGAAGCTCCTCATCCGGTTGCTGTTCGAGCGGATCGACTCCCAACTCGGAATCGCCGCCGCCGATGTCGAAGTCACTATCACGGAGACGCCCAAGCATAATTGGGGCTTCCGAGGCCAGACCGGTGACGAAATCGCTTTGAACTACAAGGTCGAAGTGTAATCGACAACGAGGGCAGCTACGGCTCACTGGATGGTTGCTTCGTGAACTCCAACCGGGAGGTCGAAGCCCTGCGGAATATCCAGGCGGAACTGAAGCGGGTGAAAGATCTGGTATGAGCGACCTCGTAACCAGAGGAGCGATCGAGCCATTGTGGGGCGTGGTCAATCGCCTTCCCTACTCGCTGCTCCTCACCACGATCAGCGGGGCGCACCTCTGCGACTTCTACTCGCCCTACTCAGGCTACGACCGAAGAAAGACTTGGCGATCCGATACCACGACGAGGAATGGGGCGAGCCGGTCCATGATGATCGTCGCTGATTCGAGTTCCTGATCCTGG
>CALKTZ010000707.1 GCA_937997355.1 uncultured Planctomycetales bacterium
ATAGCCCGCATTGACGACGATCTTCGCCCGTTCCCGGTTCAAGATGAAGGGATAGACATCCCAGGAACCGAAGGCCGCCACCTTGCCCTGGAATTCGGACTTCCCGGCGAGCCACTCGAACACCGTCACATTCGGGTTGGGGATCTTGTCGTTGCTGTCGATCCGAGGATCGCCCTTGCCCGTGAAGATCTCGTTGTAGCCTGGATACGAGAAATTCTTGCCGTTGGTCACCTTCGCTTCCGACTTCCGGTCGAAATTGCCGTAGAGTTGGCCGCGTTTGGCGACTTCTCCTAAGAGAAAGGGCATCAGCGCAGCTCGGCGTTCGTCCTCGCTTTCCCGCCAGTATTTCCGGGTCAGCGCGTCAACGTTCGAGACCCCGCCCTCCTTCTTCGTCATCAGCGACTTGTCGGCACCATGAAAGACTTCCTGCCACCGCAGGCCGTCCGTCGTGACGAGGAGGATATTCCTGGTCTTCAGGGCCGGCGATTGCGCGGACACCTTGGCGTCGTCACCGAGGTTTCCAGCCACGGCCTGAGACACGAAGGATAGAATACCCAGCAGGATTGCGGAGATCGCATGTTTCATGAGTCAGACCCAGGAGCGGAGGGAGGGAGTCATCGGAGGAAGGTCGCAACTCTCGATCTTACTTGATCTTGGAGCCCGATGCACGATTATTTGATCTTGGATCCGGGCGCACACTCAGGATCGTCGACGGTGAGAAGAATGACCTTCTCGGCGGACGAGGCAGCCAGGAGCATGCCATTCGAGGTTTCGCCGCGAAGCATGGCGGGGGCCAGGTTATTGACGATCACGATCCGCTTACCGACGAGCTGCTCGGGCGTGTAGTGCAGTCGAATTCCCGCGACAATCTGCTTTTGAATATCCCCGAGATCGACCTGGAGGAGCATGAGCTTATCCGCATTGGGGTGCGGCCGGGCCTCCAGGACCTTGGCCACCCGGAGTTCCACCTTTGCGAAATCGTCGTAAGTAATTTCATCCGCCATCGTTGACGCGTCCTTCGGCATGGGGCTCGGCGGGATTGCCGGGCCGGTCCGGAATCGTAGTCGGGCTTGCTCGAAGCTGTCAAGCATCGAGCAGCGTCACGCGGCCAGCGGCCTGCCGCATCCCCGGCCATCAAGTCGGATCATCGAGGCAGCAACAGCCGAGAAACGCCGCCGACGATCGCGCCGATCACCTTGCCGGCGATCACGAACGGCGTGGTCGGATGCTTGAAGATGGTGGGGATATTCCGTTCGAAGACGAAGTGTCCGAAGAACATGAACGCATAGGCCGAAGCGAATAGCCCGACGCCCCAGAGGGGCCGGAAGGGAAATGTGATGACCCCGAGGGCTGCCAGCGGCCAACCAACCCCGACATGGAGGAAGTGATTGACCGGGTTGCGATGGTCTCGCCGATAGTCCGCGACCAGGCGGTCGATCCGGGAAGGTGTCGACGCGGCGGGAGGAGTGAGAGGGTCTGCGGAAGGAAGCGTGCCGGGCATAACCGTTCCTCGGTTTGATCTCGTGGGCTTATCGATCGCTTGACGTGGCCACCGGCGCGGAGTGCGATCGACCGGCAACGGTTGCCGGTCGGCCGTTCCTATTGCGCTCGCTTGCGATGCACTTTCGGATCCGTGTAGACGTCGAGTCCGTTGTGCTCGATCTTCCGCCACCACTCCGCGAAGTCGTTGAACTTGGGGGAATTGTCCTCGTCGTGGCAGCGGATGCAATGTCCCGCCTTGTTGGCGGTTTCGGCCTTCACGGCCATGAATTTCAGGTACTCAGGATTGTCGGGATCGGCGCTATGCTTGGAGCCGGGACCGTGGCAGTTCTCGCACTGATTCCCCTTGAGGGCGGGGGTCAATTCCTCGGATCGCCAGCCGGAGTTGTACTCGAACCCGGTCGTGTGGCAGGCGACGCATTCGGCGTCATAAATTGTATTCGGTTTCGGATCGTCCAGGAGCGAGTCGAAAGCGAGAGCGTGTTTAGTGCCTTCCCATTTCTCGAAGGTCTTGGGATGGCAGGACTTGCAGTCATCGGCCCCGACGAATTTAGCCCCGGGGGGGCCATTCACGAAATCGTGGCGGGGAAAGTCCTCGACGATCTTGAGGGCTTTGAGGGTCTGGCGGTACTGATCCTCGACGACCTTCTTCATCGCGGTTGCCGGGCCATCGTAGTTGGATCCCAGCATGACCCGCTGATAGCGCATCCGCTGCGAGGAATCGGGAGGGAACACACCGACCGCGCCGACATATTTCCCCTTCTGACCGACCGTGACAATGAACGTCTTGCCGTCATTGATCAGATCGGGGTCGGTCGGCGGATCCGCGAACTGAGAGGTGGCGACGACGACGTCGAATCCCGGATTCGCCGCGCCGAGTGCCTTGGCGAGTTCC
>CALKTZ010000708.1 GCA_937997355.1 uncultured Planctomycetales bacterium
CTCCGCTTCGAGCCTGTCCCCTTTTCCGCCCCGGCTTACCATTCTGCTCGGAGCTTTTGTTGCGCTGGTCGATCCGCAACCAGATCCTGCTTCCGATTGTGGCGATCCAGACGATCGCCGTCGCGGCCATCGCCCTGACCACCGCCTCACTGTCGGCGCATCGGAGCGAGGAACAGATTGTCGACCGACTCAACGGTGTCGTGGAATCTCTCGCCCGTTCGAATTTCCCGTTTACGGATGCCGTGCTCGAACGCATGCACAAGCTCTCGGGCGCGCACTTCTTCGCCTATGATCCGCAAGCAAGGCCGATCGCGTCCAGCATGGGAAGCTCGATCGAGCAGGCCCCCGACCTCGCCGAGATCCCTCGCGTCAATCGCGTGAGAGCCCTTGAAGGTCTCCCGGCCCTGCGGATCGGGGATGAGCGGATGGTGGGGGTCGCCTGGAAATCGGCGGCCCGGCCGGATGTCCCCACCCTCCTGATCCTCTATCCGGAGACCAGCTTACTTTCCGCACGCCGGGAGGCCGCCTGGCCCTCGTTGGCGCTCGGGGCCTCGGCACTCGGCGTGATGGCGGCCGCGACGAGCGTGATCGCGCACCGGATCAGCGCCCGGATCGGCCGAGTCGGTCAGCAGGTCGCCCGGATCACCGAGAACGACCTCCAGGAACTCGACCCGGGAGCCCCTCTCGATGAGATTCACGAGCTCGCCCAATCCGTGAATCGGATCGCTTCCGATCTGAATCGAATGCGCCAGGAAATCCGCCAGACTGTCCAAACGCGCCTCCTGGCGCAACTCGCGGCGGGCCTGGCGCACCAGCTTCGGAACTCGCTCACCGGCGCGAGGATGAGCATCCAGCTCCACTCCAGGCGTTGCCATCTCGCGGCCGGGGATATCAGCCTCGCCGTCGCGCTCCGGCAGCTCGAACTGACCGAGGACCAGATCAAAGGAATTCTGACCCTGGGACGGCTCGAAGCGTCTCCACGGATTCTTTTCGACCTGAAGCGTCTGCTCGCCGATGTCGCCACGCTGGTTGAACTCTCCAGCCGTCATGCCGGGGTCACGCAGGAGGTGATCGACAACGAAGGGGGGCTCGAAATCCTGGGAGATCCGGCGAGTCTGCGTGCCGCGGTCCTCAACCTGGCGCTCAATGCGATCGAAGCGGCCGGGCCGGGCGGGCGGATCTCCTTACAGGCCCGAGAGGAGCGGAACCTTGCGATTCTTGAAGTCCGGGATAGCGGCCCCGGACCTTCTCCCGAACTGGCCGACCAGAACCGGCTCTTCGACCCCTTCGCAACCTCGAAGCCCGAAGGGGTCGGACTCGGGTTGGCGCTCGCCCGATTCGTGGCCGAAGATCATGGGGGAAGCTTGAGCTGGGGCCGCTCGGGCGAAGAAACGCGCTTCGTCATCGAGATTCCCACTGATCATCCCCCTTCCCCATGACGTTTGTGGGAGATATGCTCGGACCCGGCCTTCCGAAGCGCGAATCCGTAGGCTTTCGCTAAGAAACCCAAAAGAATCGGTAGAGATCATGTTTTATGAGCAAGTTTCTGATCGTCGACGATGAGCCGAGCATCTGCTGGGCGTTCAGCCAGTTCCTCACCGACGAGGGACACACCGTCGACGTCGCCGCGACCGCCGAGGAAGGATTGAGATTGGCCGAGGCCGCGAAGCCCGACGCGGTCGTGCTCGATGTCCGCCTACCGGGCATCGATGGCTTGACCGCCCTCGATGCCTTTCGGGCCAGGGTCGGAGCCGCGCCGATCGTTGTCATCACGGCGTTCGGGAATCTCGAAACGGCGGTCCGCGCCATCGAAGGCGGCGCCTTCGATTATCTGGTGAAGCCCTTCGACCTCGACCAGGCGGCGACGGTCCTTAGCCGGGCGATTCAGACGAGGGTTTCGCAGCCCAGGGAGCTGGAAAATCCCAAACGCTCCCCCTCCGGCCAGATGCTGGTGGGTCGTTCGCCCGTCATGCAGGAGATTTTCAAGAAGATTGCGATCGTGGCTTCGACCGACGTCCCGGTCCTAATCACCGGGGAAAGTGGCACGGGCAAGGAGATGATTGCTCAGGCAATCCACCGCCACAGCCTACGGCGTTCCGGTCCGTATCTGCCTATTTCAATGGCTGCTCTCAGCCCCAATCTGGTCGAGCGCGAGATGTTCGGCCATGTCCGAGGGGCGTTCACCGGGGCCGATCGGGATCATAAAGGGCTCCTCGAACTGGCCAACGGCGGAACCATTCTCCTCGACGAAGTCGGTGATATCCCCCTGTCCCTCCAGGTCAAGATCCTGCGAGCGATCGAGTATCATGAGGTGATTCCGGTCGGCGAGGCCAGGTCTCGAACGGTGGACGTCCGATTCCTCGCGGCCACCAATCGCCCCCTCGGCGCGATGATG
>CALKTZ010000709.1 GCA_937997355.1 uncultured Planctomycetales bacterium
GGTGACCGGCGGGGTGGCCGGGGCAAAGCGTGAGCGTGCCCCGGGAAGCAGGGCCACGTCCGACCGTCAGGTCCCCCAAATCTTGGCAATGGCGCGGGCTCGCGAAAAAAAGGACAGGCACGGCGCTGCGCTTCGAGCCAGTCCCGTTTTTCGCTCCGGCCCAACGATGTTGCCCCCCCGCTCAACACATATCCCTTGGTCAAGGGGTATGATCGGTGGGAATCTCCAGGAAGGGGGCGATCCGGGCCATGATGGCGGGGCCGATCCCGCGCACCCGGCGTTCCAGGTCGTCGAGGGATTGGAACGGGCGTTCCTCCCTCGCCCGGATCCAGTTCCTGACCAGCCCCGGCCCCAGGCCGGGGAGGGCGGTCAGGATCTCCGGAGGCGCGGTGTTCGGGTCGAGGACCAGCCGGGGGGGAGGCTGCGTGGGCATCTCGGACCCGGTCCGGGAGGACCAGCCCGAGGCCAGCAGACCCAGGCTGGCCAGCAGGCCGAGCGCGGCGAGCGCTCCCCTCGCCTGGATCGACCAGATGCCCATCGGGACCGGTCGGTTCATTGCGACTGGGCTCCGGCCTTGCTCCTGGCCTTGGATTTGGCGGCTTCTTTCTTCTGGGCGTCGACCCGCAGGATCTCCTCCCAGGGGACCACGTCGGCCCGGGCGGCCCATTCGTCGTAGAGCCTGGAGAGTTCCTGGACCTTCTCGGGATGCTTCGCCGCGAGGTTGGTCACCTCGGTCCGATCGGCCTCCAGGTGATAGAGCTCCCAGGGGTCCTTGAACGCGGAGACCAGCTTCCAGGGGCCTTGCCGGACGGCCCGGTTCCCCTCGTGCTCCCAGAAGATCGCCGCGTGCCCCTCGCGCCGCTTCCCTTCGAAGACCGGCTTGAGGCTCCTTCCTTCCGTGGGCCGGATGGCGTGGGAATGGTACTCCCTGGGATAGTCGACCCCGGCGGCATCCAGGCAGGTGGGCAGGACGTCGATCAGGTGCCCCACCTGGGGGGTGAGAGCCCCCGCCCCTTGAATGACCCCCGGCCATCGCGCGATGAACGGCGTGGAGATCCCCCCCTCATGGGTCCAGTGCTTGAACCGGCGGAACGGGGTGTTGCTCGCGTTCGCCCAGGGGAGGCCGTAGCTCAGGAAGGAATCGGCCGGCCCGGCCGGGACCCCCGGCGTCCCCCGGTCGATCTCCTCGGCGCAGCCTCCATTGTCGGCCAGGAACATGACGAGCGTGGAGTCGGCCAGCTTGAGCTCATCGAGCCTGGCGAGCACCTTGCCGATCCCCTGGTCCATCCGGTCGATCTGGGCTGCGTAGACCGCCATCCGGAGGTCGAAGTCGTCCTTGCGCGACTCGGTGAGCTGCTCCCAGTCCGCTGCCCGGGGGGCTCTCGGGGATAGCGGCCATTTGGGATCGACGATCCCCAGCTCGATCATCTTCTGGTGCCGCTTCTTGCGCAGGGCATCCCAGCCGTCCCGGTACTTGCCCCGATACTTGGCGATGTCTTCCGGGTGGGCGTGCAGCGGCCAGTGCGGGGAGGTGTACGCCAGATAGAGGAAAAACGGTTCCGGCTTCCGGGCGGCCCCGTCGATGAACTTGACGGCGTTCTGAGAGAAGGCATCCGTCATGTAGAAGCCCTCGCTCGGAGGGTAGTATCGCTGGTCGTTGATCGCCATCTTCCGCTGAGGATCGAGCCGGAAGTAATTGCTGGCCCCGCTGATCAGCGAGTAGGCCTGCTGGAATCCCCGGTCGAACGGCCAGTGGGGCCGGTCCTCCCCCACGTGCCACTTGCCCACCTGGTACGTCTGGTATCCTCCCCGCCCCAGGGCCTCGGCGATGGTCACGCAGCGGTCGCTCAGCTCGCCGCGATACCCCGGGTATTTGGGGCCTCGATCGCCGACCATGTGGCCGATCCCCGCTTGATGGGGATAGAGGCCGGTCAAGAGGCTCGCGCGAGTCGGGCAGCATCGGGCGGCGTTGTAGAACTGGGTGAACCGGATGCCTTCACCGGCCAGCCGATCCAGGTTCGGGGTGGCGATCTCCGAGCCATAGCAGCCGAGGTCGGAGTAGCCCATGTCATCGGCCATGATCAGGATGATGTTCGGCCGCCCGGGACCGGCCGCCGTCCCTTGCGCCTCGGCCGCATGGGCGAACGGCGCGAACAGGAACAGGACGAGCGCCGAAAGGCAACCGACGATTCGAGATCGAACGCCCCGGGATCTTGCTCGCTTGTGATGCACCCTCTGGCCCCCTTCTCGTTCCTGGTGATTGGCCCGTGATCTGCTCTTGCGTCGACTGTACTCCAACGGCCCCGCCGGGCCAAGAATCCGCACCGGGGGCGGCCGTCCGTCGTACAATGGAGAGTGGCGGGCGCAATCGATCCGAAAGCCCCGGATACGGCGAGGATCCCATTCATGCCAGCATCGACGAGCCT
>CALKTZ010000710.1 GCA_937997355.1 uncultured Planctomycetales bacterium
GCTCGAGTGCGTCAATAATTTGAAGCAGATCGGCCTGGCGCTGCACAATTATGAATCGGCCAACGGGTCGTTCCCCCCGCCGAAGGTGTATTCCGCCAATACCTACGCCCCCAACGACCCGGGCGGGGTCGGGCTGGTGCTCGACCACACGGCCTTCACGCTGGCGCTGAACTACCTGGAGCAGGGGCCGCTCCATGCCGCCTACAACTTCAGCCTGCCGTCGTGCGCCGCGCTGAACGGCTCGATCAATGCGACCCTCGTGGGGGGCCCCGACGGCTACCTGGCCAACACGACGGTCGTGACCACGAAGCTCACCGCCTTCCTCTGCCCGTCCGATCCCGGGCCGACCTCGCTGACGACGACCTCGCGGTCCTACCTCATGACGAACGGCCAGAAGTCCAGCTACATGCTCGCCGCGGGTTACTATTACGAGAACTACAACCCCCCCTTCCTGGCGGGCCAGAAGCCGGTGGAGACCTCGATCTTCTCCGGGACCGACTGGGTGACGAAGATCGCCGAGATCACCGACGGCACGAGCAACACCGTCTTCGGCGGCGAGTCTCCCCTGGTGAAGTGGAGCGACAATTACGGCCCCTTCTGGGGCGCGGGGGCCTGGACCTCCACCCACGGCCGGGCCATGATGCCCGAGCATCCCCAGGTGAGCTGCTGGATGCCGAACGGCCGTCCCCTCGTCGGCCCCGGCCAGCAGGTCGCCAGCAATCCCAAGAATCTCTCCTATGCCTGGACCTTCGGCAGCAAGCATCCCGGCGGCGTGAACATGGTCTTCGCCGACGGGACCGTGAAGTTCATCAAGAACTCGATCAATCCGTACGCGTGGTGGGGGATCTTCACGATGTACAACGGCGAAATCCTCAGCGCGGACATGTATTGAGGGGAATCCGGGAGGCGATTCGTCCGGCCGATCGCATCGCGCCGCGCCGGCCGAGCATCGTCGAGCTTCATGAGGTGAGCACGTGAGGTCAGCGATCCATTCTCTCGCGGCATTCCTGGTCTTCGCCGCCGCCTTCGCGACGGGCTGCGGCCCCGGCCTGACCCTGGTCCCGGTCAGCGGCCGGGTCACGACGGACGGCGATCCGCTCGAAGGGGCCTCGGTGGTCTTCCTCCCCAGCGTCCCCAACCCCGACGGCGAGAGCTCGTACGGCGTCTCCGGGCCTGACGGCCGCTACGTCGTCCAGACCGAGGGGAAACGGGGGGTCGTCCCCGGCAAATACCGGGTCCTCGTCTCCAAGACGGTCATGGACCCCGCCTCGATCCCGGACGAGTTCAAGGACGACCCTTTCATGGCGGAGCAGCTCATCCCCCCGGGTTCGCGAGGGAAGCGGAAGCAAGCCAATATCCCCCCTCCCCCCGAGAAATACGAGGGGGCCTTTTCCCACGAAGTCCCCCAGGCGGGGGGGACGTTCGACTTCGAGGTCGCCAAGGCAGGTGCCAAGGCGAAAGCCGCCCCGCAGATGCGGCGTAGCGATCGTTGACGCGCGAAATCGTCGTTTCCGATCGGTTTCAAGCCGATAATCCCCGAAGCCTCGTTCCGCCCAGGGCGACTCGCTCGCCCCTCGCCGGATCGGGGCTTCTTTCTTAACCGAACGAATTCAATTTGATTCCTCCCCCGCGACCGCCGATCGTCCGAATGTGCAAAATTTACAGCATTTCTTGACGAACCCTGACACAACAGCTATTTAGGAAGATCCATCAAAGCAAGCTTCCTCGCACACTCCAAGGTCCGGAGCGGCGAGGGGTTCTCTTAGGATTTCCGCGGAGAGGCGGTCATCGGGGCGTCGGGTTCGGCCCCGAGGGAATAGGGGATTCGTCGCGGAAAGGCGATGGATCCCGATCAATCCGCCCTGAAATCTTTGTTAGCCAAATGCTCCCTGTTTCCAATCGAGGGATGACAACCATGAAGGCCCCAATCGTTTCAACCCATGCGCGATGGCTTCGCGTGGTATTGACCCTCACGGTCGCCGCCTCGATCCAGGCGACGGCCGCCCGGGCCGATAGCGTGTTCTGGACAGACTGGCTCAGCGGCACTCCCGGCGCGTCGGGCGAGGCCACGGGCACCCTGAACGTGAACGGCACTCCGGTCACGGTGAGTTATAGCGGGGAAGTCGCATTCATCCAGACCGGCCAACCGGGCGAGACGAACTACTGGAATCCGTCCAGCCCGTACATCAGCCCGACCGTCCCCAACGCCCCTCCGGGGACCGACATCATCGGCCTGTCCATGGCCACCAGCAAGACCATCACCTTCTCGGAGGCGATCACGAACCCCCTGTTCGCGGTCGTGAGCCTGAACGGCAATGGCTACTCGTTCGACCGGGATTTCGAGATCCTGAGCTATGGCCAGGGTTACTGGGGCAACGGCACCCTCACGAAGACGAACCCTTCCGCCGGGATCTATCAACTCAACG
>CALKTZ010000711.1 GCA_937997355.1 uncultured Planctomycetales bacterium
CCGCTTTCTCGGCTCGGTCGATCGCGCCGATCCCCGGCTTGCTGGCGATGACGAGCACGATCTCAGCCGAGAGCTTTCCGGTCTTGATGAAATCGATGAGGTTCTGGAGCGTCGTCCCTCCGCCCGAAACGCAGACCGCCAGCCGGATCGGTGAATCGAGAATCGGCGGATTACGCGGGAACTCTCCCATGAGATCGACTTCCTCAAGCCTGGTCGCGCTGGGATGCAACTCAATCCTGACGGAGAACTGACCACATTCAGCTTGTTGCCTCGATGACCCGCACGCAACGATCACAGAGGGTGGGGTGTTCGGCGCTCTGGCCGACGCTCGATCGATAGTTCCAGCACCGTTCGCACTTGGGCGAGGTTGATTTCGAGACCGCCACCGACTCTTCCGAATCCTGGGGATCTTCCACAATCCGAACGTCGGACACGATGCAGATCGTGTTCAAGAGGTCTCGGTCGGGGGTCCATCGATCGGGACGATTCGTCGTGATGGTCACGACCGCTTCTTGAGCACTACCAATCTGTTTGGCTTTTCGGAAGCCTTCAAGGGCGGCAAGCACCTTGGCCCTGAGATCCATCAACTCAACCCAGCGAGCATCGCGTTCCGGCTCATTCCAGCGTGGATCCGATTTGGGAAACTCGGCCAGATGAATGCTCTCCGGCTTGTGCGGTCCGGCTGGCAGGAAATCCCATGATTCCTCGGCCGTGTGCGGCATGATTGGCGCCACCAGCCGGGTGAAAACATCGTGCAGTCTGGCGAGGACGAAGCGGGCGGCTCGACGCTCCGGACCATCCGGCAACTCGGCATAGAGGCGATCTTTCAGCACATCCAGATAGAAGCTCGAAAGCTCGACCGAACAGAATTGATAGATCCGTTGGTGGACGCGATAAAATTCGAATTTCTCATAGCCGGCCATCACGTCGTCGACGACGTGATTGAGTTGGCCGAGCATCCAGAGGTCGATCTCCTGCAAGCTTGCAGGATCAACCGACTGCGGATCGAACTCCGCATAATCGCCGAGATTCCCGAGCAAGTAACGGAAGGTGTTGCGGATTTTGCGATAGGCTTCCGACATCTCCTTGATGCCGCGCTCGCTCATTCGCACGTCGTCGGCATAATCCATGCTGGCGACATAGAGCCTGAGAATATCCGCCCCGTATTGTTCGGTTGCCTTGACGGCCGAGATCGTGTTCCCGACCGATTTCGACATCTTCTCTCCCTTGTCGTCGACGACGAAGCCGTGAGTCAGCACGGTTTCGAAGGGGGCCTGTCCGTTCGATCCGACGGCCGTCAGGATCGAGGATTGGAACCAGCCTCGGTGTTGGTCCGAGCCTTCCAGGTACATGAAGGCGGGATACCCCAACTCGAACCCCTGGCTGAGAACGCCTCGGTGGCTCGATCCCGACTCGAACCAAACGTCCAGGATGTCCCCTTCTTTTTGGAATTCCGCGCCGCCGCATTTGGGACATTTTGAGCCGGATGGAACGAGCGACTCAACCGGGGAGGTATACCACGCGTCCGCCCCCTCTTTGCGGAAGAGGTCTCGGAAATGGCGGGCCGTCTCCGCGGTCAGCAATTGCATCCCGCACGCGGTACAACCGAGCGCCGGGATCGGGACTCCCCAGGATCTCTGGCGGCTGATGCACCAGTCGGGGCGTTGCGAAACCATCGCTTCGATTCGGTTCCGTCCCCAGGCCGGCAGCCACTGAACCTCCTCGATGGCCCTGAGAGTTTGGCCGCGAAGATCATTGTGATCAACGCCGACAAACCATTGCTCGGTCGCCCGAAAGATGATCGGCTTCTTGCAACGCCAGCAGTGGGGATAACTGTGTTCGAGCAGGAGCTCATGATACAGGTGCCCGGAGGTTTTCAGTCGCTCGATGATCTCCGGATTCGCGGCGAATACTTGCTTCCCGAGGAGCCATTCGGGGGCCTCGGAGGTGAATCGGCCCGAAGCGTCGACCGGGCTGAGGGTCGGAAGCTGATAGCGTCGACCGGTCTGGTAGTCCTCGGCGCCGTGCCCGGGGGCCGTATGGACCAGGCCCGTTCCGTCATCGACGCTGACGTAATCCGCCAGGACGATCGGACTCCTTCGTTTGATAAAGGGATGCTCGTACTGGAGGTTTTCGAGATCGCGCCCCTTGCAGCGGCCGATTTCCTTGAAGTCGGTCACGCTTTGAAGAGACATCACCTTTCCGACCAGTTCCGAAGCCAGGATCGTTTGATGCTCCTGACCCGATCGAGGATCAACGTACCGGATGCCCGAGTAATCCAGTTCGGGATGGACCGCGATCGCCACGTTCGCGGGGAGCGTCCATGGGGTCGTGGTCCAGATCATGACGTGCCAGGGGGCATCCGTCTTCAGATTGTCCGGCGGGGTCGAAGTCAGTCGAAAGTTGACGAAAATGCTCGGCGTTTTCGACTCCTTATATTCCAACTCGGCTTCCGCGAGGGCGGTCCGGTCCGTCATGCACCAATGAATCGGCTTCAGTTGGCGGAAGACATAGCCTCGCTCCAGGAGGTCCGACAGCACGTCTACGATCCCGGCCTCATAACGGGGGTCGAGCGTCAGGTAGGGATTCTCCCAGTCACCCTCGATGCCGAGCCGGCGGAATTGGGTTCGTTGAAGATCGACCCACTTGAGGGCCTCTTTCTTGCAGAGCTCACGGATCTCGGTGTGGCTCATCGAGGCAGCCTTCGAGCCGAGATCCTTGACGACCTTGTGTTCGATCGGCAACCCGTGACAGTCCCATCCGGGGACATAGGGGCTATCGAAGCCTCGCATGGTGAGGGATCGAACGACGAAATCCTTGAGCACCTTGTTGAGCAGGTGCCCCATGTGGATCTCGCCATTGGCGTACGGTGGGCCGTCGTGCAGGACCTTGCGAGGGCGCCCCGAACGAGCCTTCCGAATCGCCCCGTAGAGATCCTGTTCCCGCCATCTCGCCTGGAATTGGGGCTCTCGGACCGTCAGGTTCGCCTTCATGTCGAACCGAGTCACCGGGAGGTTGAGCGTGTCTTTGTAGGGCTTCGCGTTCGTCGACATTGGACTCGTGGGTTTCAACCGTCGAAAGATTTAGGTCGAGAAAATTCGCATGATGAGGTCGAGATCGATCGGGCTTCAGGAGCCGGGCAACCGCTGGAGAACCTTGGTGACGATCGTCCGCAGTTGGGCTTCGGCGGCGTTGGCCACGGCGATAATCTCTTCGATGCGAACCGGTTGCAGGGCGTCGGGCAGGCACATATCGGTAACAATCGAGAATCCCAGCACCTTCATGCCGGCGTGAACCGCAACAAGAACCTCGGGGATGGTGGACATGCCGACGACATCCGCGCCGATCCCTCGGAGGAAGCGATATTCGGCCCGGGTTTCGAGATTCGGTCCCACGACACCAACGTAGACACCTCGATGCGCCACGATGTTCTGCTCCAGCGCGACATCGAGCGCGATTTGCTGGAGGGATTGATCATAAGGTTCGATCAAATCGGGGAATCGTGGGCCGAGCCGCTCGTCATTCGGGCCGATCAGCGGGTTTGCTCCCATCAGATTGATGTGATCCTCGATGACCACGAGATCCCCTTTGCGAAACAGGGGATTCAATCCTCCCGAGGCATTGGACACGATGAGGAATTCGCAACCCAACTCCTTCATGACGCGAATGGGGAACGTGACCTGGGAGGGTGAGTAACCTTCATAGAGATGAAAACGCCCTTCCATCGCCATGACCGAGTGCCCGGCCAGCCGTCCGCAAACCAGTTGACCGGCATGACTTGTGACTGTCGATCTGGGGAAATGGGGGATTTCGGTGTAAGGAAGAGTTAGTTCGGCTTCGATCTCGCGGGCGAGTGCGCCGAGGCCGGTCCCCAGGACCAATCCAATCCTGGGCGTTCCAGTCCATCGCTCACGAATCCGCTGCGAGGCCGCCTGCACATCGTCCCAGTTGTGATGAGTCATCAATCCACAAGCTCTCACTTCGGAAACAATGTGCCGCTCGGGCAGACTCGTTGGAATGCAAGAGCCGCTCGGGCGTTGTCGAGTGGCACAACCATGAAGGAAGCGGAAGAACTGCAGTCTGAAAGGAAACCGATCGCGGCGGCCCGTTCAAACAGGTCTCATTGCCGGGGTGAATTTGACATCAGAAGATGAATTCGAAGCGGACGAGCAGTCGTGCAAAGCGTGCATCGCGCCGAAGTGACTTCAGATCGGAGTCACGGAGGAGCCGCCGCAGGTTGCGGTATCCCAATTCGAGCGACCGCTGGATCGCCGCGAACGCGGGGTCGATCATGCCCAGCATGGCATACGTGCATGCAAGGTTGTACCACACCACTTCGTCTTCGGGAGCCAATCGAACGAGCCGGCGATCCAACTGAAGGGCCCGAGAGTATTCCCCTTTGGCGGCCAGGTTTTCCGCGTGCAACCGAATGGCATCCACAAAAAAGGGATCGCGCTCCAGGACCCGACTCATGAACTCGATTTCGAAGTCGAGTTGGCTTTGTTCGCGAAGTTTTCGGGTCGTGATTTCGGGGAAGGGGCCTTCTGAAGGAGTTTCGCTCGACCTTTCGTGTGGTGAAGCCATGAACGCGTGCCCTCCCCGCGATCTAAAAGAAGCAGGTCTCGATGTTATCGGGTCGGAGAACCAACCGGATTGGACTGAAGCATGGAACCTAAGTTGAGACTCTGCCGTTAAATTCGCGATGCGACCTCAAAAGTGCGTTGAACCCTTGAAGAGACGATTCGCGGAAGCAAAATCCTTGGCTCTTCGTAGGTTTAGTTTACTCGATTTCCGCAGGGGCGACCAGAGATTTGCTGTCGGTCCGTCGCCTGAAGACTTTGTTGGGATCGAGCTTGTGAAGATCTCAATGTGAGAAGGCGATTATCTTGCCTCGCCGCTAAACCCAGCTTCGTGTGAAATCGATTCCTTCTTAAGGTCTGCCGGAGGGAACGCGAGGTCCCTCCAGCCAAACCAGTCGGACTGAACGGCGGATTCGACAGTAAGGGATTCGAGCATCAGTCATCTCCAGGCAAATGCTCGGGGACGTTCGAATTAGTCGACGTCCAGGTCCTCGTCATCATCGTCGAATTCGTCGTCGAAGTCGTCATCCTCGTCGTCATCGAACTCGTCGTCTTCATCCATGTCGATGTCGTCGATTTCATCGTCGAGCTCGTCGTCGAAGTCTTCTTCGTCGTCGAATTCGTCTTCTTCGTCGAAATCTTCATCCTCGTCGTCTTCATCGTCGGTCATGATGTCGTCGTCGAGTTCGTCATCTTCGTCGGCGACGTCGCCCTCGAAGTCCTCGTCACTGTCATCGACAGGGTGACGAGCCGACAAAGGGAGCAAATCGAGCCTTCCATCCCACAATTCCTTGATTGGGACGGGGACTTCGTTGTCAGCGAGCAGTTCCAAACAATCCAACATCGTCTCAGTCCTCAAGCCAAGGGATTCCGTCTAGTTGAAGAAGCCCCCCGAAGCAAACGTTGGGGGATGGCCGGCTCGCCCCTCGATTGTTGCACTTCGCCCAATCCCAGAGCAAAGCCATAGTCGTAGTCAAGTCAATAACGGGTTGTCAAGCATCAAAAACAGTGTCTTCGTTTAATGTCCGATTAAGGTCGTCCTTCTCGGCCCATTCGTGCCCAAGTCATGACCCGCGGACGGATTGAGTCGGGCTGTACTCACGAATTGGTCGGCATGGCGGGGGTACGACCTTGAACCTCACTTTGGACGTCCCGCGAGACAGGCTCGATCGATTCGGATCACACGCTCAGGCCTCATGTTTTCAGAGGAGTAAATTGCTAAAAACGCCATGATTTTCGCGGACCAAGGAGCTTATTTTCACGGTCGAAGGAACTCCCGAATCGGCGTCAAATCACTTTGAGGATCTGACCGGTGCTGGCCGACCTCATGATGGCTTCAAGGAGACGAACCGTATCCAACGCCTGATCCGCGGGGCAGCAGAGCGCGGAATCGGAAGTCAGGGCGGAGACGAAATTGGAGTCGATGGATTCACTCGGCCCTGGAAGCGTGATCGCCCGAGGAGGTTTTTCGCCGATCGATTCCTCGAGCATATTTTCCGATACTCGAAGCCGGCCCTGTTCGCCGAAATAGGTGAGCTCGAACTCATTCCCGGGGAAGACGCCGGTGACGCCGAGTGTTACGGGGATTCCTCCGGAAAGCCGTATCGCGGCCGCCGTCACCAGGTCGAGGCCGGACTCCAGCTTGGTCTGAAAGGCGGCGGCCTCGACCCCGACCTGACCCGTTGTCCAGATCAGAGTATCGATGATGTGGTCTCCGGCATCGGCAAGGATGCCCCCGCCCGAGACTTTCGGGTCGAAACGCCAGGTATTCTCGGTCCCTTCATGCGTCGACAGCCAGGGTTGAGCGAGGGTCCCCACGATCAACTTGAGTGGGCCAATCGTCCCGGCTTCAAGCCTCTTTTTCGCCTCGACGAAGCTCGGCCGCAGGCGATATTGATGCCCAACGCCGACTTTCAGCTTTCTCCCCTTGGCGAGCCCCACGATATCGGCGGCTTCCTGCAAGTTGGTCGATAACGGCTTCTCGATGAAGACATGACATCCCGCCTGGAGGGCGTCCATCGCCGGCCGATAATGGGAGACGTGAGGGGTAAAGATCGCAAACGCCGATGGACGAGCCTGCGAAAGCAATTCGCGATGATCCTTGAACGAAGGGGCTTCCGCTCCGCCTGTCAATTCCGCGATGTGCTGGGCGAGGCCGCGAGCGGCCGACAAATCCGGATCCGAACACCCGACAATCGTAATCCCGCCGATCTTAACCAGACGTTCGGCATGGATGCGTGCAGCCCTCCCACAGCCGGCGATGCCAAGTTTCAACTGCGTCGTTCCTGTCCCCATGTCGAACCTCTAATCTGGAAAGACGCCAGGGAAAGCCGTTATTGAGCTAAATCCGACAGATTTTGCACCTTGCCCGGATTGGGAGCTCGATCAGTCCGATTGGACTCGGCGATGCCATCGCGATTCGGCTTTATCCCAGCAACCCTTTCGCCTTACGTCAAGAGTGTATCTTGTCGGTCAAGTCCTGATTTTTCCTTTTTCTTCGCGGTGAATTTCTCTTTCTTTTGATGAGGCCGAGACACTCCATCTCGAAAATGCAACGCTACGTCATCATGCGATTCAACGGCTCCGCCAATCCCCGGATCGCTTGACTTGACGCGAACCCGGAACAACGTTTATTGTGTCCGTCGTAAGTCGAGAAAGATGGTGGGTGTGGCCTAGCGGTTAAGGCACCAGATTGTGGATCTGGATATCGCGGGTTCGAATCCCGTCACCCACCCTGCTTCCTGCCTTGTCGAGCCCATGACGTCAGCCGTCAATTTCTTCTTTCCCTCCTCAGATTCCGACGTCGTGGCCGTTTCGCCCTCCTGTGTTCCGATTCGTCGGACATTGGATCCGCGCCGATCGATTCAATAAAATCTCCCGCGGCGGGTGAATTGCTTCGTTCTTCAAGCAATAGCAACTTGCCCGACGGCTCCGGGGTGGTCCGTGTTTTCATATGCACTGCTGCTCTAGAATTGCCTGTAGCAGAGGTAACGGGAAACGAGGTGAAGGGCATACGATTTGCTCGTTACCCGTGAATGAGCCTTTGATCTGCGGAAATTTCATCGGCAGAGGATGCAATCGCAATCGACCAGCAGGAGATGAGCAGATGAGCACAACCTATGCGACAGATAAGATCGAGCCGAGTCACGCCTTGAGCGAACTTGCCGCACAATTCGGCATTCAGCCCTCTACCGCGCAGGGAGTGAATGTCGGCGACCTGGAGCGTTGGGCGTCTGTCGCCGGAGGAGGCGCCTTGATTGCCTATGCTCTTTCGAAGCTTTCCCTGGGCGGGATCGCGGCCGGTGTTCTCGGAGGAGCGTTGGTGTATCGCGCGCTCTCCGGGCATTGCGATGCTTACGAGGCGTTGGGCATCAACACCAATTGCGGCGAGGAAAGCTGTCCGCGGGAATGATTGAACATCCTCGTTTCGGCGGGGTTCCTCAATTGATCCGACGTCGTATCGCGATCTTCCTCGCGATTTCAGCTCGATGTTCCAGTCGTGGGGGTATCGAGCTGATAGCCGCTCGGTGACTGTGCGCGCGGAGGACAGACTCATGAATCCAAGTGTAAAAAAAGTCCTGGGTTGGAGTTCGATCGGATTCGGGACAATGCTGGCGACTCGGGCTGCTCTTCGCTGGAATCGATCGATTGATTTGAAGGGGCGGACCGTAGTCATCACGGGAGGTTCTCGCGGCCTCGGATTGGTCCTTGCCCGCGAGTTGGCGCGTGAAGATATGAGAATCGCAATCTGCGCACGCGACGAGGAAGAACTCGAGCGAGCCAGGGTGCATCTGTCGAAGTCGGGCGTCGACGTGATCGCGAGAGTCTGCGACATTACGGATCAGGATCAGATCACGTCATTTATGAACGGCGTCCTCGAACGATTTGGCTCGATCGATTTATTGATCAACAACGCCGGCATCATCGATGTTGGCCCACTAGCATTGATGACACAAGGGGATTTCGAGCGTGCACTAAAGACACATTTTTGGGGACCATTTTATGCGATGCAGGCCGTGATTCCGAGCATGAAGGCCCGGGGCTTCGGGAGAATTGCCAACATCTCTTCTCTGGGAGGTCGGATTGCGGTCCCTCATCTGACTCCGTACTGCGCGAGTAAGTTTGCGCTTGCCGGCCTCTCGGAAGGTTTGCGAGCCGAACTGCTCAAGGATGGAATTCATGTGACAACGGTTTTGCCGGGACTGATGCGCACGGGCAGTCATGTGAATGCCCGATTCAAGGGGCAAACTCGCGCCGAATATGCTCTCTTTAGCATCAGTGATTCCCTCCCGTTATTCACGACTGGTGCCGAGAATGCTGCTCGCACAATCGTGTCGGCAATCCGCCACGGCGATGCCGAGGTCGTCGTCGGGCTTCCGGCCAAAATGCTGGTTTTTCTGCACGGAATCTGCCCTCGGGCAGTCTCCGAATTCATGGGGCTACTGGATCGATTTCTCCCCGGACCCGGCGAGGCCCAAACTCGGAGCGTGCCGGGCCGGGAGAGCGTCTCCTGGATGTCGCCATCGTTCCTGACCGCTCTGAGCGATCAAGCCTCTCGACGAAACAACGAGATCGCTCCCTACTTCCTGAATGGCAACGGGAGGAGCTGACCGGTTCTGGAAGGTCGCTCTTGATCCGCTCGAAGTCACCGAGATTTTGTCACTCCAACCTTCCGGCACATGGTTGCCAGTGTGCAGGTTGAGCACGAGGGAGGCAATGTGCCCGTGCAGATCGCTTTCCCGAACGGGACAAGCCTCTCATTGATTTCAATCCAGTATTTTCGAGGCAAAATCGCCTCAAGGGCTTTCATGGTTTCTTCAGGGG
>CALKTZ010000712.1 GCA_937997355.1 uncultured Planctomycetales bacterium
ACGCTGCACTTGGTCTTCGCGATTTCCTCGATCGCGATGCTGCTCGCCACGGCCTGGATGATCCTGGTGGACCACTTCCGCCCCTGGAAGCAGGTTCAGCGGACGTTCCACTCGATCGAGCACGATAAGCTCGAAGTCGCCAAGGCCGAGAAGCTCGAAGAGCAGAAGACCAAGAATGCGGCTCAAATCGCGGATGTCGACAAGAAGATCGCCGAGGCCGAGGCGAAATCCGCGGAACGTTACGGCGAGCTTCGGAAGATCGACGCCGAACTCCGGAAACTGGAAGGCGCCAAGGATCGGATCGATACCGAGCGTCGCTTCAAGAAAGCCGAGCTCGATAGCCAGCGCAGCCTCTATGACGGCATGATCGATCGCGCCGAGGAGATCGCCGCCCGCAAGTATCTCGATACCGTCGTCGTGGCCTCGGAGAACCAGTTCAAGAAGCTCTCCGAGGATCTCGAAGCGGCCGAAGCCCAGCTCAAGGGCAAGCGAGCAGCCCGGGAGGAACTCCTCGGCTATGTCGATAATCTCAAGAAAGAACGGGAGCGGCTCACCCGCGAGGCGGATCGCGTCAATCGACTCATCGAACAGAAAGACGCCCAGTATTTCGGGTTGATGGCGAAGCTGCGAAGCCTCCCCCTCATCGACCTCGCCGCCCCGCCGACCAAGATCCAGCAGATCAGCCTCCCCGACCTGACGATCAACTACAACTTCAAGGAGGTCCCGCGCTACGATCGTTGCGGGACCTGTCACCAGGGGATCGACCGGATCGGCTACGACAAGAAAGCCTCCGGCGAGCCGATGGATGCCGTGTTCGCCTCCCACCCGTTCCTGACCACCGGGGCGACGACCGTCGATCCCAGGGGCCAGACCGTCACCGCCGGGCTCTATCTCGACCCCAACGGCCCCCACCCGATGAACAGCTTCGGTTGCACGATCTGCCACGGCGGGCAGGGGTCCGGGACCGACTTCACGTTCGCGTCCCACACGCCGAACGACCCGAAGCAAGAGGAAGAGTGGAAGGAGAAGCACGACTGGCAGCACGTCCATCACTGGGATTACCCGATGTATCAGAAGCGATTCATCGAGTCGACCTGCGTGAAGTGCCACCAGCAAGTGACCGACATCCCCCAGGCCGCGAAACTCCAGGCCGGCTATCAGCGCGTCGTGAAGTACGGCTGCACGGGATGTCACACGATCGGCGGCGAAGGGGTCGTCAGCCCCGACCTGACGGACGAACGCCAGGTCGGGCCGAATCTGTCCCACGTCGCATCCAAGACGTCCAAGGATTGGCTCGTGCGATGGATCAAGAACCCGCACGCATTCCGGCCCGATTCGCGGATGCCCCGGTTCTATGGACTCAACAACAACAACGGGCATGAAGATTGGCCGAAGAATCACGCCGAAATCCAGGCGATCGCCCATTATCTCTTCGAGAAGAGCACCCCCCCCAAGGACTTCGTCGATCCCCCCGCCAATTCCGACGCCAAACGGGGCAAGGAAATCTTCCTCCAGAAAGGGTGCCTCGCCTGCCATCAGCACAAGCCTTACGAGGCTTCGCAAATCCAGCAGGCGGACGTGAACACCATCAATCCGGCATACAAGCCGGACCCGTCCCTGACGTTCGCCCCGGAAACCTTCCCCGCGGCGGTCCGCGAATACGCCAAGGCCGATTTCGGGCCGAATCTCTCCAATATCTCGGCCAAATTCCAGTCGAAGGAGCAAGGACATAAATTCCTCACCAACTGGATTCAGGCCCCCGAGCGCTATCACCCGAAGAGCCTGATGCCGAATCTCCAGCTCTCGCTCCAGGACTCGGCCGATATCGCCGCCTGGATCCTCACCGTCCCCGGCGAATGGCCCGTCAAGGTGGACGTCCCGGGGGTGGATTCGTCGGAGGTGAAAGCCTCCATCGACGACCTCGTGAAACTCTACGTCCAGAAGGGAGGGTTCCGAGGGAAGGATGGCAAACTGACCGTCGTTTCCTTGAGCGAGGTGAACGACTTCGTCGAGAAGAAGCTCGGGACCGAGGAAAAACTCTCCTTCCTCGGCGAAAAGACGATCGGCCGCCTGGGTTGCTTCGGCTGCCATTCGATCCCCGGCTTCGAAAACGCCAAGCCGATTGGCACCCCCCTGAGCGATTGGGGACTCAAGAATCCGGCCCGGCTCGATTTCGGACACATCAAGGAATACATCGAGGAGCAGCCGGTCAACGACCAGGGGGGGCGAGACGGGACCGGCCCCGCCTTCCTGGAAGAGCTTGAAGGGCAGACGCGGATCGGCTTCCTCTATCAGAAGCTGCACCGCCCCCGCAGCTACGACTACTTGAAGAAGAGCGAGAAGTACAAGACGTGGGATGACCGGCTCCGGATGCCTCAATTCGCCTGGGCCAACGACGCCGACGCGGTCGAGGAGGTCATGACCTTCATCCTCGGCCTCACGGGAGAGAAGGTGAACAGCAAATATCTCCCGCTCAAGGGGCGCAAGGGCGAAGGGCAACTGGCGATCGCGCAAGGGGCCAAGCTCCTCAATCGATTCAACTGCGCGGGCTGCCACGTCCTGGAAATGCCGAAGTTCACCCTCCCCCCCGGGACCAAGGTGGCCGAGGCGTTCACCGACTTCAAAACCAATCTCCGAGCGTCTTACTCCTCGCGGGCGACCGACTTCCTGAACGATTCTCTCGGCGAGTTCTTGCCCGGTCTCACGTACGACTCCAAGAAGAAGCTTGGTGCCGACCAGATCGAATCCGAACTCGGAGTGAAGCCCGACGACGGGACCTCCGTCACGATCGAAGGGATGCCGATCGGCCTGCTCGAGAACGAGTTGAGCATCCAACTCTGGAGGCCGGTCACGATCCGCGGCTACACGTTCAACACCGGCGATATCGTCACGCTCGACCAGACCAAGATCCAGAAGACCCCGGCGGTCGGCGGCGACTTCGCCTGGCTCTACTCGACCTATCAGGTCGAGCAAACCGGCTCGACGGTGGACACCTTCTGGAATCGCCTCCCGCCGCCGCTCCTCCGGGAAGGGAACAAGGTCCAGACTCCCTGGCTCATGTCCTTCCTCAAGGATCCTTATCCGATCCGCCCGGCCGCTCAACTTCGGATGCCCAAGTTCCACTACGGCGCGACTCCGGACGGCCAGGCGAAGGAGACCGAGGAGTTGGCGAATTACTTCGCCGCCCGGGACCGCGCGGAATATCCCTATCAGTCGATTCCGGAGCGGACGGAAAGCTATCTGGCCTCGAAGGAGAAGGCCCATGCGGACTATCTCAGCTCGGGCTGGACGATGATGGCGAACAAGGCGTCGCCCTGCATCCAGTGCCATGCCATCGGGACGTTCAAGCCGTCCGGGGGAAGCCAGGTCGTCAACGGCCCCGATCTCCGTCAAGTCGGCTCGCGATTCCGGCCGGGATACCTCGAAACCTGGCTGGCCAATCCCCGACGCCTCGTCCCTTACACGGCCATGCCGCAAAACATCGCCCCCCATGGGAAACTCCCATTCCCGGTTCCCAAAGATTTCGAGGAGAAGTCGATTGACGTTGTCAGGGCGATTCGAGACACGCTCCTCAACTACATCAATGCGGTCGAACAGCAACTCGCCACCGCCAAGCCGGAAGCGCCCAAGGCGGCCATGAATGTCAAGGCGAACGGAGGATCGGAGTAATCGCGGAACCTCGAAATCTCGCGATCCGATACCCAACTGAGCCACTCGAAGTTTCTACCAGGAGAGATCCGATGCCACGGCTTCTGAATTCCAAATTTGCCCTCGCCAGTCTGAGCCTTTCGACGACGCTCGGTCTGGCCCTCACCGGATGCGGCGGTTCGGGCCCTCAGGTGGGGGATGCGACCGTCTTCCCGGAGCCGGGGGTTAATGTCTCGGCGCCAGCGGCAGCCCCGAAGTCGGGCGCGAATGCCCCGGCCGGCTCGACCGCGGGGGCTACGCCGGAGGCCACGTCGACCTCGCCATCGGCTCCGTCAGCCCCGGTGAAAGCGGAAGGCTGGGGCACCCTCAAGGGCCAGATTACTTTCTCCGGCGACGTCCCGGCCGTCAAAGTCCTTCAGGAAAAAGGGAAGGCCGAGAAAGATCCCGAGTATTGCGCGAAGGATGCCCCCATCCTTTCCGAGGCCCTCATCGTCGATGGCGCCTCGAAGGGGGTCAAGAATGTCCTGGTTTACCTGAGCAAGCCGACCGCCGTGAATCCGGAGGCCAAGAAAGCCCAGAAGGAAGCGACCCCGGTTTTCGACCAGATCAAGTGTACGTTCGAGCCTCACGTGATGGGGATGATGGCGGAAGAGGCCATCACCCTCAAGTCGAGCGACGCGGTCAACCACAACGTGAACGTCAAGCTCAAGAACAGCTCATACAACGCGACGATCGGCCCGAACGGCTCGGCCCCCTTCACCCCCTCCGGAGCCGAGCGTACCCCGGGCGCGGTGGTTTGCGATATCCACCCCTGGATGAAATCCTACTGGATGGTGCTCGACCACCCGTATTATGCCGTGACCGATGCCAAGGGGAATTTCGAGATCAAGAACGTCCCCGCCGGAACCCAGAAGGTGGTCGTCTGGCAAGAATCCGTAACCGGCCCCGGATTCGTTTCGGCTCCCTCCGGCGATGATGTGGTGATCAAGGCCGGGGATACCGTCACCAAGGATTTCAAGATCGACGCCGGCAAGATTCGCGCCGGCCAGTAATCGTCCGGAAGCAAGGTTGCTTCTCCCATTCCGGGCGATAACAATCCGTAAAACGGGCCGTCCTCTCGTCCATCGACGAAGGGACGGCCCGTTGTGTTGACGGTAGAGTCGGAACCCCTCTTGATACAACCCGGCAGGAAGGGGTTGTCTTGAGAGCCCCTGAAACGTGATCATTGAGAAGTCAGCGGCAGACTCCGCTTGCGTACCCTCCTCGTTCGAGACGGAGACGACCTTGGAAGCCCCAAGGTACCCGCCATAGGCTCCATCTCGAACTCAACGTTTTTGACAGGTAATCCGCGATCATGACGACTTTGCGTAAACCTTGGAGTTCTCGGATGGTTCGGACGGCCCTGAGTCTTACCGTCATCGGCCTAACCTCGGCACTCGTGGGCACCCCCTCGGCTTCGGCCGGGCCGGTTCCCGTCTCGGTTCTGGCGGCCGCGGCAACGGGCCAGGGACACGGGACGATCAAGGGGAGATTGGTCTGGGGAGGATCGCAAATCCCCGAACCCAAGGTTGAAGAAGCCCAGGGTAAGGCCAAGAAGGATCCAGAAGTTTGCGCCAAGGACGGCCCGATCCTTTCCAAGGAATTGGTGATCAATCCCGCCAATAAAGGGGTTGCCAACGGATTCGCCTATCTCGTGCGTCCCAAGGGCTCGAATCCGGCCGCCCTGGCCGAATTGCTGAAGAAGAGCCCGAAGGTCGAGATCGACCAGAAGGGCTGCGAATTCCTGCCGCACTGCGTGGCCATCAATAATCAGCAACTCATGATCTTCAAGTCGAGCGACCCGGCCAGTCACAACGTCCGCTATTCCGGCTTCAACAACGCCGCCTTCAATCAGACCATCCCGCCGAATGCTTCGGTCGAGCGCAATTTCGTCCCCGAGCGCCTGCCGATTCCGGTCGCTTGCGACATTCATCCCTGGATGAAGGCGTACGTGATGGTCTTCGATCATCCGTTCTTCGCGGTCACCCAACCCGACGGCTCATTCGAAATCAAGGGAGTTCCGGTCGGGAAGCAGAAGTTCGTCCTCTGGCAGGAGAAGGTCGGCTTCGTCACGGCGAACCGAGGTGCGGGGATCGAAGTCGAGATCAAGCCGGATGCCGTGACTGATCTCGGCGACGTGAAGATGGGCAAATAATTCCGTTGCGATTGTTCCCCCATCGCCGCTCCTTGCGGATACCAGGTCTTGGCGGTTCTCGTTCTCGATCGGCTCGTGTTGCACGGATGCCACGATGGAGCACCGTGGAGTTCAGAGCCGCCGAGGCCAAATTGCTATCCGCATCTTTCTTGATTGAGTTGTCTATAATATCAAAATCAAAAACGAGTATCGTTCCCGGCGAGCGTGGTTTTGATCCTGGACTCTTGAAACGTGGGAACCCTTCGTGACTCCACCGAAGGGTTTTTTGTTTTTCGCTGACCTCGCCGACCGCTGCATAATTACCTGAAAATTAGACGAAGACATTGGCAGGAGAGTGTCCAGACGATGGCCGTATTGTTGCAAATCAGGAATGCCTCTAAGAGTTACGGTGGGCAGGCGTTACTGGATGGTGCCGAGGCCTCCATCACCGATGACGTGAAGGTGGGCTTCATTGGTCGCAACGGGGCCGGCAAGAGCACGTTGCTGAAAATCCTGCTCGGCGAGGACGAACTCGATCGCGGGGAGATCATCCGGCATCCCAAGCTCAGGCTGGGTTATCTGAGGCAGCACGACTCCTTCCTGCCCGGCGAAACGGTCCACGATTTTCTGATCCGCGACAGCGGACAACCCGAGTGGAAATGCGGCGAGGTCGCCGCGGAATTCGAGTTGAAGGGTCCTTATCTCGATGGGCCGGTCGATAAGCTCTCCGGAGGCTGGCAAACCCGGGTCAAGCTCGCCGCGCTCCTGCTCCATGAGCCGAATTTGCTCCTGCTGGACGAGCCGACCAACTTCCTGGACTTGCGAACCCAGATCCTGCTGGAACACTTTCTCCGGCATTTCGATCAGGCTTGCCTGATCGTTTCGCACGATCGGGCCTTCATCGGCGCCACCTGCGAGCACACGCTGGAGCTTTCTCGCGGGAAGCTGACGATGTTCCCGGGCAAGCTCGAAGCCCACCTGATTAATCAGGAAGAGCGAAAGAAGCACGACGAGCGCGCCAACGCCGGAGTTCTGGCCAAGAAGAAGCATCTCGAAGAATTCATCGCCAAGAACAAGGCCAGGGCCAGCACGGCGACCCGGGCGAAGTCGAAGGAGAAGCAGCTCAACAAGCTTGAAACCATCGAGATCGCCGCGGAAGAGCCCTCGGTCAGCATCCGGGCGCCCCAGGTTGAAGCCCGACGCGGCCCGGCCTTGCGCTGTCTCGACCTGACGATCGGCTATCCCGAGCGGGTCATCGCCTCACAAATCGGCGTCGAGGTGGAACACGGATCACGCACGGCGATCGTGGGGGATAATGGGCAAGGGAAGACCACCTTCCTGCGGACGATCGTCGATTCCTTGACGCCGCTGGCGGGAGAGGTTCGCTGGGGCCATGGCTGCAATATCGGGATCTACGCCCAGCACGTTTACACAAGCCTCCCTCAGAATCAAACCGTGCTCGAATACCTCGAAAACACGGCTCCCGGCGGCACGAAAACGCAGGAGATCCTCAACGGCGCGGCATCGCTGCTGTTCCGAGGGGCCGACGTCAAGAAGAAGATTTCGTTCCTCTCCGGCGGCGAACGAGCCCGGCTCTGCCTCGCCGGGTTGATGCTGAGTCAGCACAACATCCTCGTCCTCGACGAACCCGGAAACCACCTCGACGTCGATACCGTGGATTCGCTCGCGGAGGCCCTCCTCGCCTACAAGGGGACGGTCATTTTCACCAGTCACGACCGATACTTCATGCAGAGGATGGCGACCTCCATCATCGAGGTCCGAGACGGCCGCGTTGTCAACTACCTCGGGAATTACGACTCCTACCTGTATTCCGTCAATAAGGAGATCGAGGACGGGGAGCGTGAGCGTGCAAGCAGCATGTCCAAGGTTCCCGCCGAGCTTTTGAAGGCCAAGGCCGTGGTCAAGTCTGCCCGCCGCAGCGAGCGAGAACTCCGCAAGGAGATGAGCAACGTCGAAAAGCTCATCGCGCGGCTCGACGAGCAGAAGAAGACCACCAATCACCAACTGCTGGCGACCTCGAACGCGGAGGAGGCGCTCCGTCTTCACAATGAAATCGAAGCGTTAACCACTCAGCTTGGCGAAGCCGAGGAACGCTGGTGCGTCCTCCAGGAAGAACTCGGCGAGTTCGACTGATCGCGGCCGATCAACGTCCGGCCGATTGCGCCGATTGTTCCCGATGCGCCGCCGCGTTCCCGATCGAGAGGGCGACGGTTCTTTCGACCGCCCGATCCGCCCCCCGGATTTTCATCGTCAGGCGACGATCGGGCGCGGCATTGAGGATCACCCAGGGCAAATGCCCCGGCTGTTCGTTCCGATAATCGTTGATCGACTCGATCACATCCCCCACGCGCAGGCCGGCTTGATCGGCCTCGCTCCCCCGGTAAACCTTCGCAACTTTCATCGATGATCGCCGCGAGGCATCGACCGTTTGAACCTGGTCGAAACCGAGATCGCGGTCCCCGAGCAGCCTTCCGTCTCGATCCCGATCGATCCCGGAAGTGGGGGTGGAGATCGTCGTTGGCACCGCGGGATTTGGTCCGTTTTCTGAATCGCTCGGTTCATAAGTAAACGGAGCGAAGGCCGAGTCCGGATAAGGGATGGCTCCCGTAAAGTTCCCATAGCTACTGGAGATATCCGGCCCGGGAGGGCCTCCCTTGGTGGTGATCACGGGCTGATCGACAACGAGGGGTCCGGGCGTCCCGTAGTAGTTGGGATGATCGGGCGTCGGAAAACCCGGCCCCGCGTAGTGCGGAAATGGGTTGATCCCGCCGATGCGCCTGAGCTTGGGCCAGGGATGGGGATAGCCGGGGCCACTATAGAAGGGATATCCTCCTGCCGGAGTGCCCAGCGCCTTCCCGCCATATCCATGGCCGAGATGATAACCGGCCCCGAATCCCTGGAAACCGGGATAAATGCCGGGCGGTCCATATCCCAACGGTCCCGCGGCCGGGATTCGTTCCTCGATCCGATGGCCGATGCAACCGTTTCGGCACCGTGCATCGTTGCAGGCCGGGCGGACCACGCTCCCTTCATCCGCCCAGGTCGCGCGGAAGCCGGAGAAAGACCATGCCAGCAAGGCCAAGCCGATCATCTCGCAAGGGAACCTGCTCCGATCCCGTTTCTTCCTGGACATGGTCTCATTCCTCATTTCTCTCAGCCCAACGACTGGCTCGGATGGTCCCGTTCGACAGAATTCGGCCTGGTCTCGAATCTTGACCATCCAGAAATCGCCAGGCTCAGAAATAGCCGCCGAAATCGATTCGATTCGTCCTCGCGGAGACGAATTCATTGATCGAGGTATTGGGGAGGCCGAATTTGACCCCAACTCCCCCCTGATTCCCCGGCCCCTGAACGACGATCGTGTTGAGCATTTGCTCGTAGGTCGCCGGGTTGTACTGGATCCTCTGGAAGATCCCGGATGGCCCCGGGATCGCAATCGACCTCGCACCCCCGAGATTGAACGTGAAGCCGTCGGTGACTTGATTGTCGATCGGGTAGTATTTCTTGGTCAGAACATAGAAGACGAGAATCTCGCCCGGCTTCCACTGCTGGTCCCCC
>CALKTZ010000713.1 GCA_937997355.1 uncultured Planctomycetales bacterium
GGGGTTCGAGGTTCGAGATGGGCTCTTGACGAATCGCCGGCGGGATGTGCTCCGGATCACGACGGGATTTTCCCGCCGGCGTTTTCGAACCGACAATCGATCACTTCGACTCGATGGGTGCCATCGAGGAGATTTCGACATCCAATGTCTGCTCGCCGGCCCCGATTTTGGCGGGTCGAATATTCTCCTGCAATTCCATATTCTTGCGGGTTGCGAGTTCCTTGCAGCTCACTTCGACCATATTTTCACCGATGAAGACGTTCGCCGTGTAAGTCCCATCCTTCCCGATCGGTGCGTTTTTCGCGGGGGCATTGGGCCGATTGATATTGGATGCCCGGAAGCTGATCTCGCCGTTTGTAACGGGTTTCCCGCGGAGGGTGACAGTCCCTTTCACGGTCGCCTCCTCCAGGGAGCCGGAAACGGAGGGAGCATCCGGATTGCCACAACCCGCGCACGCGAGGAAAGCCGCCGCGATCAGGTACGGCGTTAGACAGCGCCTCATGAACTTTCTCCGTTGGATCGATCGAGTCCGAAACGAGAAGAAGCCGGACAAGCCACGAAGACAAGCCGGCTTCTCTTGCGAATTCATACGAATGAGTCGCGATCAGAATTGGTCCGCGGAGAGGACCTCACCGCCGGCCCTCGTGCCGAGCGCCCACCATGTCTGCGGCGCGATCGTCGACTTGATGAAGTGGACGGAACCGTCGGCGAACGCCGCATTCACGCCACCCGGATGATTGCTCGACGTCCCGTAGGCCATTTCGCCGTAGTTCGTTCCCCCCGTAGTGCAGAAATGGGAGTTGGGGGGCATGACGTGGTTGTAGCGGCCCGCGTAGAAGCGACCGATAAACCAGTAAGTCCCCATGGCGAATTGAACCAGGCTGGAATTGGTCCCGTTGGACCCATTATAGAGCGTCGTGGCCGTCTTGCAGTTGTTGTAGGTGACCTGAGCGAGCTGAGTCCAGGAGCTCAACCCGCCACCCAGGGTGACGTTAGGGCCGAGCACGACCGTCGTCGGGATGAGGTAATACGCCGTCGACGGGCTCTGAGAGTCGATGACATCATTATTCTGCGAGCCTACTCCCTTCACTCGCTCGCTGAATGCAGACGTATTACTCGTCCCGTCGGTCATATCCGAGATCTTGATGGTTTTCCCCGACGCCCCCGGCGTGAGCACCAATGCTTCGAATGGGGGATAGCCCTCGACCTTGCCGAAGAGGCCGTCGAAATCGTTCGCGCAGGAAACACTGGTGGTGCCGCTGGATCCGGCATAGTTCCCTTTCCCGTAAGCCGTCGCGATCGCGTCACGGCCATCCGACGGACACAGCGCGATATTGAGCCGCACGGTGATGGCCGTTGAATTGACGGGAATCCTCGATCCCGAATAATTCGGCCCGCCGACATTCGCCCCGCCGAAGACGAAGTTGATCGTGTTGAACACATTGCCCTGCTCCATATACGGGAGCATCAGGGCCAGCGGGCTCCAGTAGCAATCGAGCGTCGGCCCTTCACCCCAGGGATACGAGCCGAAGGCGCTCTCGTAATTGGCCAGCGAGAGGCCGATCTGCTTCAGATTGTTCGTGCATTGAATCCGACGGGCCGCCTCGCGCGCCGCCTGAACCGCCGGGAGAAGCAGCGCGATCAAGACCGCGATGATCGCGATCACGACCAAGAGCTCAATCAGCGTGAAGCCGCCCCGAAATCGAGAACGAAATGATTCCATGTGAACCCCTCCGGAACGATCGAGAAAATCGACAATAGAGAGTCCGAACTAAATAGGACATGGACGTGGGCAGACAGTGTAAGAATAGGGAATTCCGACATCGCATTCAACGATAAAAAACACAAAAATTTAACACTTTGCGTCTTGTGGATATCTCATTCAGCGTATCCCTACAACGCAATACACGCATCGACAATTCACGGAATTTGACTCAATCCCGCAGCCCCCTGAAATCGGTCAGCGGACGACGGGGAGGATCACCCGCGACGGATGGCTTGCATCAAAATAGACTGAATTTTCCGCGGCAACCGTGCGTCGATCCTCCCCCGGAGGCTCGCCCGTGTTCGGATTCAGGTCGAACCTCGGAAAATTACTACTTGATATATCGATTCTAATTCTATGTGATTTTTTAAATACATTCGAAGTCGGATAGAGCGAGATCGTCAGGGGGGCGATTTCCCCCGGATTCATCAATTTGGGCGTCGACAGGGATTCGCGATAGCGGGTCCGCAGGATCGAGTCGCCGAGGTTGAGGTCGAAGCCCAGCGGATAATCGGGGTTGGGAGGAATTTCATCGATCAGCTTGGCGGTGAAATCGGTGTCGGGGGCGGTCGAGCTGATCCAGAGTTCGACCGTCACGGTCCCCGTCACCTCGACATCGGACGCCAGGGGGGGAGTGCGGAAGACGAGCACATCGCGACGCTCGGAGAGGGGGAGCCGATCCCGGGCCGCATGAGTGTCGTCCCTCGGCCTCTGATCGAAGCCCCCCGCAACCATCAGCCCCTGACTCGAGGAGATGTTGCCGCCGACCGTGGGCACCGGATCCCTGGGATCGAAGATGTAGGTTGCCCGGTTCCTGGGCTCGGGGGGAGGGTTTAGGGAGAGGGAGCCGTCGTTTCGAAGATAATACGATGTGGGATGGGCCCGGGTTAGGGGCCACTCCCGCTCCTCGCGCCAATAGCCGCCGTGGAGGAGTCGGCCATCCTTCGATCGCCGGTCATCGCCGGTCCCCATCACGTAAATCATCACCGGGAGATCTCGCTCCAGGTCGTTCGCGGTTCCCTTCAACCAGTGGTCATACCAGCGGAGCCGGAAGGCCGGGAGGTCGATCGCGGCATCCTTGCTGAATTCCACTTCCCCGGCCACATTCGATCCCTGGGACCCATGGACCCAGGGGCCGATCATCAGCCGCTGCGGCGCCTTCTTGGCCCTGGAGAGGGCCTCGTAGTTCATGCCGACCTGGCGCGTCCAGGAATCATACCAGCCGGTGACGTGCATGACGGGGACATCGGCGTAATCCTGAACGTGGTCGACGACCGACATCCCCTTGATGTGCCAGAAAGGGGCCTCGGGGCCGCTCCTGAGCGCCTCCACGACCCACGATTCGTATTCCGGAACCACGCGAAGCGGGCTCGTGCCCGGACGGATCGGCAGATTGTGAACATGCTGGCGGATCCGCCTGCCGTTCTCGATCAGGGCGAGTCTCAGGGCGGGGTTGGCCAGGGCGCTTCGGCTATTCGGCGCGCCGATCTGGAAGATCCAGTTCACGAAGCGGAGTTCGAAGGCTCCGCCGTGCCGCATCCCGCTCACGCCGCAGTTGGAGAGGGCATCCACCGGGACCATGGTCGAGAGGTGGGGCGGATTCATTTCCGCCAGGGCATGCTGGGTCCCGCCGGGATAACTCGTGCCGAATGTGCCGACCTTGCCATCCGACCACTCCTGGGCGGCGATCCATTCGACGACGTCGTAACCATCCTGCGGATCGTCGGCGATGAGCCGCCAGGCCCCCTCGCTGGCGTAACGGCCCCGCACATCGTTCGCGACGACGACATATCCTCGGCCGGCGTAGTATTTCCCCTCAGCCTCAACCCCGATTTTGTTGTAAGGGGTGCGAGTCAG
Organism: uncultured Planctomycetales bacterium; assembly: GCA_937997355.1. GTDB lineage: Bacteria > Planctomycetota > Planctomycetia > Isosphaerales > Isosphaeraceae > CALKTZ01. The sequence goes on from CALKTZ010000713.1 coordinate 3,623, forward strand.
CAGCGTCGGGAAAAGACCGGGAAGCGGCTTGCCGTTCGACGCGGGACGATAGAGATCGGCGGCGAGCCGGGTGCCGTCACGCACCGTGATCATCACATTCGACGACACAATCACGTCCGACTCGGCGGGACGCCTGGTGATCGCCGGCGACGCCCCCGGACTGGGCGTCCCCCAGGCCAGGATTCCCAGGACCGCAACCGCCGCGATGCTCTTCCCCGACAATCTCGAACCCAATCGCATGAGCGAGTTCTCCGCCGACACAAGGAACTTACGGCCTTCCGTCAGTCCGTCAGGTCGAACGTGAAGTCGTGTTCTCCTTCAACAGCGATCTCTTTACTCAGGCCCGAAGTCATCGGCTGGGTATATTTCTGCGGGATGAGCAGTTTGCCCGAGCCCTGCATATCTTCTTCCATCATCCTCCCCTTCTTCTTGGCCGGGATCGGCAGGTCGTCGCCCCGCGAAACGATGGTCACCTTGTACTTCCCGGGATGGGCGCCGTCGTTGACTCCGTACGAGCTCAATGTGAAGTGGCCGTCCTCGCCGATTGTCCCCCGGGCACCTCGCGAGCCCGCCTGCTCCGGGATGAAATTGACTTCCCCTCGGGTGAGCGGCTGCCCCTTGTAAGTCACCTTCCCCGTCACCGGGACCAGTACGCCGTTGCCCTCATCGCCGCAGCCCGCGAGCGAACCCGCGATGATGAAGCAGACGGCGAACCCGAGGGGAACCAAATAACGTTTCGGGTATCGCAAAGTCATCACGAACCTCTTCTCAAACTTCACAGGGCTGGTCCAATCAGGACAACCGTTCGTCATCTCAAATCAAATGGGCCGTTGGGTCCGCTGAACCCTCCGGCCCATCCGAAGTTCAACTCGCAAGGTGAAACCAGACCATGGGAGATCAATATTGATCGGCGGAGATGACCTCGCCGCCGCGACGGCTCCCCAACGCGTTGTAAGTTCGCTGGTTGATCGTCTGCTTGAGGAATTTCACCGAGCCGTCCGCCATGCCGACGTTGATGCCGCCGGGATGGTAGCTCGAGAAACCACGGCCGGCCCAACTGTTCGAGAGGGGATAGAGGGGGTTACCTTGGACGATCTGGTTGATCCAGTTGATCGGAAGGCTGGTGCCCCCGGTATTCCCGGTGCTGGTATACCAGACGGCACTCTGCGAGCGGGTATTCGAGAGGACTTCTCCCAGAGCGATGGTGTTGCTCAGGCCATCGCTGATCGAGGCGAAGGTCACCGCGGGTGACGTGCTCGTATAATCGAACAGGCCGCGATGATTCGGTCCCGATCCATAGGCACCCGTGGGTGTCGGGCAATCGGCGGCGGCCGTCTGGGCGGCGGAACCCGAGGCGTTGCAACCTCCGCACCCATAGGTGATCCCCGCGCCGGCCGTATCGTACTGATTGCCGGGCTTGTTGTTGTAGCCGTCGCCGTAGCTGCCGGTATAGCTGCACATCGCGCCGTTGAATCCGACGTCCGGATTGTCCCGCAAGGTCGCCACGGATGAACCGGGCACCCCCAGGCAGATCCCGGTCGGCGTGGTCCGGTCGGTGAAGAGGCGCATGGCATTCGGATCATCAGGGCAGAAGAAGGACGGGACGATCACCCGACGGACCGTGGAGACGCCCGGACATTCCTCGGTGTCGGAGAAGTTGATCGCGTTGTAGAGATTGTTCTGCTCGAGGCCCGGCAGGATCTGCGGCAGCCATCCCCAGCCGAGGTTGAGAACGGGCGGGACGGCGGTCGGCGAGTAAAATCCCCCGGCGTAGGGGAGGCTGCCGACGCGATCGTTGTAGGTATGGAGTGCGAGGACGATCTGCTTCATGTTGTTGGTGCATTGGATGCGCCGCGCGGCCTCGCGGGCCGCCTGCACCGCCGGCAAGAGGAGTGCGATCAAGACCGCGATGATCGCGATCACGACGAGCAACTCGATCAGCGTGAAGCCGCTGCGAGTTCTTCCTTGAGACCAACTTGAGCGAGACATGCGTTGTTCCTCGGAAGTCTGGGAAAATGTCGAATCTAATGAAGGACGACGGAATCGATGGGAACAGCCTCGTAAAGAACAGATCGCACAGAAGTGGAGGCGCAACGCCACAGGCCCGACGATTCACCCAGAACGAATGAGCGCACAGCGAAACCCTCGGCGGCAATTGCCGATATCCTGGAGATTCGATTTCGTGGAACGGACAATTTCATTCGGGAGAGAGGGGGAAGCAGGCACCCTTCGGAGGCATTGCACCGTCTTCAAGGATCAGCCCCCATTCTGAATGCTTCGGATTTGATGTCAAGGGCCACCTTCATAATTTCTTCAAAGACCGGATCGGGCCCGAAGAACGGATCGTTTCGTAGGGAATTTCCGGCGTCCCGAGCTAAGCATATTCGATGCCACCCACCTGAGACGATCGACTTTCAACGCAAAGTCCCTCGGGAATTGACTCTCATTAAACTATATAAAATTATATTATATTTTAACAATGCTACCCGCGCCGATGACGCATCGCCTCGCATTGACGAAATCCGATCGATCCTTGTCAGCGGGCTTTGAAACGGGCTACTCTTGATGCGAGCCCGATTTCATCGTCCCCTCCTCCTGGCAGCGAGATTGAGATGCCGAGCATGCCCAACATCAACAGGCGTACCTTCTTCCAGATCGCGACCGTCTCGGGGGCCTCGGCGATCGCGGGGCAGCGGCGCGGCCTCGGCGCGGCCCCGAGCGAGCGCGTCCGGGTTGGCGTGATCGGCCTTCGCGTGCGGGGGACCGATCTCACTCGCCTCTTCGCTTCGAATCCGGGCGCGGAGGTCGCGGCCGTCTGCGACATCGACGACTCGATGCCCGAACGCCCCGTCAAGCTCGTCGAGTCCCTCACGAAGAAGCGGCCCCGGGTCGAGAAGGACTTCCGCCGGCTCCTCGACGACAAGACCATCGATGCCATCGTCGTCGCCGCCCCCGACCACTGGCATGCGATGATGGCGATCCTCGGCTGTCAGGCCGGCAAGGATGTCTACGTCGAGAAGCCGGTCAGCCACAACATCGTCGAGGGGCGGAAGATGGTCGAGGCGGCCCGGAAATACAGGCGAGTCGTCCAGGCGGGGACGCAGCGACGCAGCACGCCGTATGTCATCAAGGCGATCGAGTTCATCCGATCGGGCGCACTCGGCAAGATTGGGATGGTCCGCGCCTGGGCGCATGGGACCCGGGTCAACATCGGCCACGGCAAGCCC
>CALKTZ010000714.1 GCA_937997355.1 uncultured Planctomycetales bacterium
CCCGCCGATTCCGCGAGGACCCGGACGCATTCCAGCGCCGCCGAGACCGGCCGAGTCTCCCGGGCGATCACTTCGAAAGCGAGTGTCAGGAGCCCATCGCCGGCGAGGATGGCCGTCGCCTCGTCGAACGCCTTGTGGCAGGTCGGACGCCCCCGGCGGAGGTCGTCGTCATCCATGGCGGGGAGGTCGTCATGGATCAGCGAATAGGTGTGGATCATCTCCAGCGCGCACGCGGCGGGCAAGGCCGCCTCGGCGGTGCCGCCGCACGCTTCCGCCGCCATCAGGCACAAAACCGGCCGGAGCCGCTTGCCCCCCCCGAGCAGGCTGTAGCGCATCGCCGACGCCAGTCGCTCCGGGCAGGCCGAGTTCCCATCCTCGTTCGCTTCCGGCATGTAGCGGGCCAGGGCTTCTTCCACCTGCAACCGTGCCCGGTCCAGGTATTCCGAAAGGCCCAGCCCATCGGCCGACGTCATGATCGGGGGCGAACTCGTCATGAGTTGATTCAACGTTAATGGAGTGGGAGAGGAGTCAATCCGAGAGGCCGATCCTTCTTGCGCCGAGATCCATGTCGGGGATTCCGGCTCGAAGCGATATCCGATCGGCGTTCCTGCCGTCGGCTGACTATTGTTGGCTTTACTCACCCAATTGTCCACAGATCACCCAACCTCAAAACGATACAAGGCAAAATAAGTAAATCCAGAAGCCTAAAGCGGTTGGGGCAGATTTTCGGGCTGCACTTATTGCGACGTCGCTCGGTTCGGTTCCGCATCCCTGCACGAGCTTTAAATCGTAAGTTCTCCGAGAAGGCCGACGTACCTATTCAAACGGCCAAAAGCCTGAAACTCACAGGACAAACGTTTTCACCCGGATTCTTCCGACGTTATCCTGCTTCCCATTTTATCGAATCCGAAGATTCCGCAAAATGTCACTCGCCCGATCTTTCAAATTCGGCGGAATTCTCGTCTTGATGCAGCCATGCCTCCCGGGCGTGTATGATGGCGAGAGGGCTAGACTCCGGCAAGCGATCCGGGAAGCGCATTTTGCCCCGTCGAGGTGTTCGCGCCCATGACGTCGAACGAGGTCGATGTATCTGTCACCGACTATCCCCTGCGCAGCCGAACCCCCGCGCGCTGGGCGGCGGCGGTCCTTCAAGATCCGCTCGCGCTGCTTAACGACCACGCCTATCTCGAAAAGAAGGCCGCGCTGAATGCCCTGGAGCTGCTGAACCGCTGGCCGGATTCGGATTGTGCTTCGGAGTGGTCGCTCTGCCTGGCGGCGATCGCCGACGATGAAGCATCGCATCTCCTCTCGGTCACGAAGATTCTCACCCGGCGCGGCGGCGCCCTCGACCGGAACCACCGCAACGATTATGCGAGTGCATTGCGGGAATTGGTCCGGCTCGGGCAAGCCCGGCGGGAATTGCTCGATCGTCTGCTCGTCTCGGCGCTCATCGAGGTCCGATCGTGCGAGCGATTCGAGGTCCTGGCGTCTTGTTGCCTGGAAACCGGCCGGGACATCGAGCTTGGCCGCTTCTTCCATCGCCTGGGGGCGTCGGAACGAGGGCATTTCACCGTCTTTTTGCGACTGGCCGCGTTCGCGGTTCCTCGCCACGAGGTGGACGCCCGCTGGGAGGAGATGCTCGACGCGGAGGCAAAAATCCTGGCCGCCCAGCCCGCCGGACCTCGGATTCACAGCGGATTGCCGGATTGAATTGTTTGCGTCCATCAGAACTCGAATCGATCGTTCTGTAAGCCGGGAATGGGGACAATATGAATTCTGGAAAGCGACGACTGCCGGGCTGGATCAAGTCGTTGGGCATCCTCCTCCTGGCCGTCCTGGTCGTGGGGGGAGTGATCGCCACTGCGGAATTCGCCATGTCGGGGCGGTTGAGCCGGCTGGTTTCGTCCGCCGGCCAGCCCAAACCGGACGGCAAGAAAGCAAACCCTTCCGCCACTCCAGAACCGAGCGAGCTTTCCCGGAAGATCGCCGAATCATTCCATAGGCAGAGGAGCAAGGCGGCAGAATCGAAATCGGCGGTCGCCGAGAAGAAACCGGAGCCTGGCACCAATCAAACCGCCTCGGTGAATCCCCCTTCCTCAGAACCGAGCGATCCGAGTGCGGGCGATCCGCCGCCGGAAGTGAAGTCGCCTCGGCCGGTTCGCCCCGTCTCGGAGATCCTCAACGAATTGAATCGAAGCCATCCGAAGCGATCCAGGGGGAAGGGGGCGAGGGCGGTTTTGGCGAGTCACGAGGAAGAGAGTCGGACCCGGGCCGCGCTGATCGGCGAGCTTTATCGGGCGGATCCCAAACGGGCCAATCTGCCGGCGCTCATGATCGAGCGATGGATGACTTTGCGGGACGATCCGGAGGCGAAGGCCGAACGAGAGGCCGCGGAAGCCGAATCGGCATCGTCGGCAATCGGTGCGGCGGCCTTATACGTGAACGCCCGCCTCGCGGTGGATGATTCGAGCGTCGACGGCGATGACGCCCTGAAGCTGATCGAGAAATTCCGGGCAAGGGAGAAGGGCCGAAGCCCGAAGACCCGCGAGTTGCTGGGGACCCTGGCGGATCGCCTGACCGGCGAACCCGCGAAGCGCCGGGAACTCTATCAGCGTATCATCGCCCTGTTTCCGAATACCCCCGACGCCGCCCTGGCGATGAGTCGCCTCAATCAACTCGATGATGACAAGTTCAACGAGATCGTCAGCTCGGGGGACGTATCGGCCGATCCACGCATCGGGAAGGTCTTCGAGTTCGCCTTTCAGGACGCGGTGAGCGGAGAGTTGGTCTCCAGCGAAGGGCTCCGAGGCCGGGTCCTGGTTGTGGATTTCTGGGCGACCTGGTGCCGCCCTTGCGTGGAATCGATGCCCAAGCTCAAGGAGCTGTATGCGAAGTATACACCCCGAGGGGTCGCCTTCCTCGGGGTCAGCCTCGATCGAGGAGATTCGGCCGGCTTGCAGACGGTCCTCCGCTTCGTCTCGGAGCACGAAATCCCCTGGCCGCAATATCTCCAGAAGGAACGAGAGCTCTCGAAACTCTGGAGCGTGACGAGCATCCCCACGATTTTCGTCGTGGATAAGAACGGACGAATCGTCAGCAAGGGGGGCGACCTGGACCGCATCCTGACCAGGCTCCTCGACGACGGCGCTTCCTCCAAATCCCCCAGGTCTTGAACCCCCCTACCCTTTCCATGCCGGTCGAAACAGAGTCGAAGCCAGGAGGTTTCATGGATTCGGACGAACAGGAGATACGCGATCTGGTCGGAACCTGGATGCGGGCGACCGTGAACGGCGATGCCTCGCAACTCGCGGATCTCATGGCGGAAAACGTCGTCTTCCTCGGCGGCGGCCCCCCGATGCAAGGTCGGGAGAAGTTCGCGACCGCATTCGCCCAGGCGCTGGAGCACGTCCGAATCGAGCCGGTCAGCGAGATTCAGGAGGTTCGCGTCTTCGGGGATTGGGCCTACTGCTGGAACCACCTCACGATTACGCTCAGGCCGTTGAGCGGCGGCCCGGCGGAGCGCCGGTCGGGGTATGTCCTCAGTGTTTTACGCAAGGAGGGGGATGGCCGTTGGAGGATCTACCGCGATGCGAACATGCTGGGGCCGGAACCGCCGAAGCCTCGATGATTTCGGCGGAATTTTCGGTTTTCGCGCCGGTTTTTGGCACCAATCCAAGGATAGTCGATCATGGAAAAGAACTGGCCGGCGGTCCTCGTGACGATCGGCTTCAGCCTCCTCGGGGTCGTGGGGGATTATTTCCTCAAGCTGGCGAGCGAGAGTGATCGGCCCTTCAAGACGACCTGGTTCTACATCGGCTTCCTGGTCTACTCCTCGACGGCGTTCGGCTGGCTCTACGTGATGCGACATCTGAAGCTGGCGACGATCGGGGTGGTCTACTCGGTGTCGATGATCGTCCTGCTCACGACGATCGGGGTGGTCGTCTTCCGCGAGACGCTCGGCTACGCGGAGATCGCCGGGCTGCTCATGGCCGTGGCATCATTATTCCTGCTGATTCGGTTCGCGTGAGGGGCCGTTGAGTGTCATTCGTCGTCATGCTGCCGGTCTTGCTCAGCGCCGTGCTCCACGCCAGTTGGAATGCGATGGTGAAATCGGGTCGGGATCGTTTCCTCGACACGCTCCTGGTCGTCGTGGGGGCGGGGACGGCCGCCGCTTGCTGCGTCGCGTTCGTGCCGTTTCCCGATCGGGAAAGCTGGCCCTATCTGGTCGGCTCGGGCTTGATCCACGTGGGCTATTTCATCCTGGTCGCACTGGCCTATCACTGGGGTGACATGAGCCTCGTCTATCCTCTCACCCGGGGCTCGGCTCCCGCGCTCACCGCGATCACGGCCATGGCCATCCTGCACGAGCATCCCACGGCCGGGGGGTGGCTCGGCGTCTTCCTGGTCTCCGGAGGGATCTTGCTCCTGGCGACCGATTCTCGGCGAGGGAGCAAGGTTCCGATGCTCCCGGTGGTCCTGGCCCTCACCAACGCGCTGGTCGTGGTCCTCTACACGCTCGTGGACGGGACCGGGGCACGGCTCTCGCAACACCCTTTCAGCTATACCTGCTGGATGGTCCTCCTGACCGCATGCCTGTTCGCCCCGCTCGTGCTCGCGGTTCGCGGCCGATCGGGCCTGCGGCATGTGGTTGATGGGAGGCGGAAGGCGCTGGCGGGGGGGATCTGCACGCTCGCGTCCTACAGCCTGGCCCTCTGGGCGATGACCCAGGCCCCGCTCGCGCTGGTTTCGGCGGTCCGCGAGACCTCGATCGTCTTCGGGACGGCGATCGCGGTCGTCTTCCTCGGCGAGCGGATCTCCCGGCTCCGTTATCTCTCCATCGCGGTCGTTTCCACCGGCGCGGTGATCATCGAGTTGCTTTAGGTCGTACGGACATTCAACCTGGCGAACTCGTGAGAGTCCCTGATCATCGGGGTACAGCGAAGCAAGGCAACCGGATGTGCCCCCATGATCGAGGCACGCCCGACAGGTGGATAGGCTGAATGTCCATAGACCCTAGAGCTTTGAAAAAAGGCTCGCTCCGACGATCTCGGCTTTCAGGGCTTCGTAGGGGATCATCGACTTTTCCTGAACAGGCCGGCACTCGTAGCAAAGGATCTCATTCTCTTCCTCCGAGCGGGGTCGGGCAATCGGCTGGATCAGGGATGGCCGCACGGATACAACTAAACCCATAGGAGTGCATTGCAAATGATATCCACGCTGGTTCTTCTCATTGCTGTCCAAGCGCCTCCCCATCTCATCGGGACCGAGGGCGTAAGGCAAATCACAACCGACTCGTCGCTTCGGCTTGAGCTCAAGCTATCCGTCGAACAGATGAGAAATTTGAGGGTTCAACTCAGAGAGACCCTCGAACGAGTCGCTGAGCTTGATGAACGCGAGGACAAGAAGGCGGAGGATCAAACCTCACGCGATCGCTTGAGAGAAGGCTATCAGAAAGTGCTCGGAGCA